>NZ_JBEZGJ010000216.1:0-10439 GCF_040649965.1 Micromonospora sp. NPDC048843 | reverse complement strand
GTTGGGTGAGGCCACTACTTCCTGGATCGAGCGCGATCTTGCGGGCGAGCCGGCGTACCCGGCGGGCCGGCGGGTTGGGGTTAGCTGGCTTCGACGATCATGGCGGCGCCCACCGTGCGGTTGGTCGCCTCGTCGATGATGACGAAGCCGCCGGTGGTGCGGTTACGGCGGTACTCGTCGGCCAGCAGCGGCACGGTCGTGCGCAGTCGCACCCGGCCGATCTCGTTGAGCCGCAGTTCGTCGGCCGACTCGTCGCGGTGCAGGGAGTTGATGTCCAGCCGGTAGTGCAGCCCGCGCACGATCGCCCGTGCCGACCGGGTGGTGTGCTTGATCGCGTACCGGCCGCCGACCCGCAGCGGGGCAGTCTCGTCCATCCAGCAGACCATCGCCTCGATGTCCTGGGCCACCGCCGGCGCGTTGTTCGGCCGGCAGATCAGGTCACCCCGCGAGATGTCGATCTCGTCGGCCAGTCGTACCGTCACCGACATCGGCGGGAACGCCTCCGGGACCGGCCCGTCGGCGGTCTCCACGGCCTCGATCCGGCTGGTGAAGCCGGAGGGCAGCACCATCACCTCGTCACCCGGCTTCAGCACGCCGGAGGCGACCTGGCCGGCGTAGCCGCGGTAGTCGGTGACAGTGGTGGACTGCGGACGGATCACGTACTGCACCGGGAACCGGACGTCGACCAGGTTGCGGTCGCTGGCGATGTGCACCCGCTCCAGGTGGTGCAGCAGCGACGGGCCCTCGTACCAGGGCATGTTGTCCGACCGGGTGACGATGTTGTCGCCGCGCAACGCGGAGACCGGCACCACTGTCAGGTCCGGTGCGTCGAGCTTCGCCGCGAACGCTGTGAACTCGTCGGCGATCCGCTCGTAGACCTCCTGAGACCAGTCGACCAGGTCCATCTTGTTGACACAGAGGACCAGGTGCGGGACCCGCAGCAGGGAGCAGAGGAACGCGTGCCGGCGGGACTGCTCGACGAGGCCCTTGCGCGCGTCCACCAGGATCAACGCCAGGTCGGCGGTCGACGCCCCGGTGACCATGTTGCGGGTGTACTGGATGTGGCCCGGGGTGTCGGCGATGATGAACTTGCGCCGGGGGGTGGCGAAGTACCGGTACGCCACGTCGATCGTGATGCCCTGCTCCCGCTCGGCACGCAGACCGTCGGTGAGCAACGCCAGGTTGGTGTATTCGTCACCGCGGGCCGCGCTGACCGCCTCCACGGCGGCCAACTGGTCGGTGAAGAGCGACTTGGTGTCGTAGAGCAGCCGCCCGATCAGTGTCGACTTCCCGTCGTCAACGCTGCCGGCGGTGGCGAACCGCAGCAGGTCCATGGCCCGGGCCTCCGGCCCGGCCCCGGTGGCAGCCTGGGCCTCCGCATTCGCGGACGCCACGATCTCGGTGCTCATCAGAAGTAGCCCTCCCGCTTGCGGTCCTCCATGGCGGCCTCACTGACCCGGTCGTCACCACGGGTGGCGCCGCGCTCGGTGATCCTGGTGGCAGCCACCTCCTCGATGACCTTCTCCACGGTGTCCGCGTCGGAACGGACAGCGGCGGTGCAGGAGGCGTCGCCGACGGTGCGGTAGCGCACCTGCGCCTTGAACCGCTCCTCACCCGCGCGGGGGCGGAAGAACTCGTTCACGGCGTAGAACATGCCGTCCCGCTCGATCACCTCACGCTCGTGCGCGTAGTAGATCGACGGCAGCGGGATGCGCTCCCGCGCGATGTAGTGCCACACGTCCAGCTCGGTCCAGTTGGACAGTGGGAAGACCCGGATCGACTCGCCCGGGTGGTGCCGGCCGTTGTACAGCGACCACAGCTCCGGCCGCTGGTTCTTCGGGTCCCACTGACCGAACTCGTCGCGGAAGCTGAACACCCGCTCCTTCGCCCGGGCTTTCTCCTCGTCCCGGCGGGCGCCACCGAACAGCGCGTCGAAGCGGTGCTTCTCCACCGCGTCCAGCAGCACCGGTGTCTGGATCCGGTTACGCATGCCGTCACCGGACTCTCGGACCATGCCGCTGGCCAGGGCCTCCGGCACGCTCGCCACCACGAGTTGCAACCCGAGCTCGGCAACCCGTTGGTCGCGGTATTCCAGGACCTCGGGGAAGTTGTGCCCGGTGTCGACGTGCATCACCGGGAAGGGGACGTTGGCCGGGGCGAACGCCTTCTGCGCGAGCCGCAGCATGACGATCGAGTCCTTGCCACCGGAGAAGAGCATCACCGGGCGTTCCATCTCGGCGACCACCTCGCGCATCACGAAGATGCTCTCCGCTTCCAAGGCGTCCAGGTGGGAGACCTGGTACGCCGCGGGGGTGGTCATGACACCGGCTCGATTCGCTCGCTCATCCGATTTCCAGACCTTTCCGGTCGGGCATGTCAAGAAAGTTCGCTCAGGCTACCCGGAATGTTTCTGCAACGCTGCAAGCAACCGGGTGGCGAGATCCTTGCGGCAGACCAGGAGGTCGGGCAGCCGCGGATCCGCCTCGTTGTATTTCAGCGCAGAACCGTCGATCCGGGAAGCGTGCAGTCCGGTGGCCGTCGCCACAGCGATCGGGGCTGCGGAGTCCCACTCGTACTGCCCACCTGCGTGGATGTACGCGTCCACCTCACCGGTGACCACTGCGGCGATTTTCGCTCCGGCCGAGCCCATCGGCACCAGGTGCGCCCCGACGTCCTCGGCCAGATCGGTCAGGAAGACCGGGGGCCGGCTCCGGCTTGCGGCCAGGCGGATCCTCCGCTCGCCGGCCGTCGCCGCCTCCACAGTCATCGGCGGGTACGCCGGCGGGTAGTCGGTGCCCAGCACCCGGTGCTGCGCCGGCAACCCCACCGCCCCGGCGACCAGCCCGTGCGGGCTCGGCGCGTTGCGCGCCCAGAGCGCCACGTGCACCGCCCAGTCCGAGCGCCCCTCCTCGGAGAACTCCCGGGTGCCGTCCAGCGGGTCGACGATCCACACCCGGTCCGCGTTCAACCGGGACACCGCTCCGGTGTTCACCTCAGCGGCCCAGGCCATCCGCGAGCCCTCGTCCTCCTCGGAGAGCACCGCGTCACCCGGACGCCACTTCGCCAACTCCGTGCGGATCAGGTCGTGCGACACCTTGTCCCCGGCCGACTTCAGCGCACCGGCGTCGGCGAAACCCATCTCCGTACGCAGGTCGAGCAACGCCTGCCCAGCCCGGGACGCCAACCATCGGGCGAACGCGCCATCGATCATCGGAGGACTGCTCATCTGTCCGCTCCCGTCGCCTCGCCGCGCTGCCCGCACGGGCCGATCCGCCGCGACTCGCGTCGCCGGTCGCGGCACGCTGAAAGGCGCAGACTACCGGCCCGCCGTTTCCGATTCGGGTACGCCCCGCCCGGCTCAGCCGCCGTGGTAGAGGTTCTGGGTCGGCTCCACACCCTTGGTGATCACCGACTCCACCACGTCGGCGGCCCGGTCCACCAGGAAATCCAACTCCTTGCGCTCGGCCGCGCCGAAATCCGACAGCACGTAATCCGCCGGATCCTGGCGCCCCGGCGGTCGGCCGACGCCGAACCGCACCCGGGCGTAGTCCTTGGTCCCCAACGACTTCGACATCGAGCGCAGGCCGTTGTGCCCGCCCTCGCCGCCGCCGAACTTGATCCGCACCTGACCGAAGTCGATGTCCAGCTCGTCATGCACCGCGATCACCTGCGCGGTCGGCACCTTGTAGAACTGTGCCAACGCTGCGACCGGCCCGCCGGACAGGTTCATGTACGTCAGTGGCTTGACCAGCACCAGCTTCGGCCCGCCGAACCCCAGCCGCGCCTCGGCCACCTCGGCCACCGCCCGCTTGTGCCGGCCGAAACGCGCACCCACCCGCCCGGCCAGCAGTTCGGCCACCATGAACCCGACGTTGTGCCGGTTGCCGGCGTACTCCCGACCCGGGTTGCCCAGGCCGACCACCAGCCACGGCCCCGCCTCGTCCGTCACTACCTGTCCCTTCCGACGCCCATCCCACCGACTCCCGATATGCCGACAGGCGCCCCCGAACATTCGGGGACGCCTGTCGCACAGTACGAACCGATCAGGCCTCGGTGCGCGCCTCGGTGGCCTCGGCGGCAGCCTCGGTGTCCGCGCCCTCGGAGCCCTCGGTGGTCTCGCCGGCCTCGGCCTCGGCCTCGTCGGTGGCGGTCTCGACCTCGGGCAGCGTCGCCTCGAGCTGCTCGGCGGTCGGGGCGGCGGTGATCGACGCGACGGTCAGCTCCGAGTCGACGGCCAGCTCGACGCCGGTCGGCAGCTCGACATCGCCGGCAGTCACCAGGGTGCCCGCCTCCAGGCCCTCGATCGACGCCTCGAGGTGGTCCGGAACCTTGGTGGCGTCCGCGGTCACCGAGAGGGTGTCGTGGTCGTGCACGATCAGGGTGTCCCGGGCGGCCTCGCCGGTCAGCTGGACCGGGACCTCGACGGTGACCTTCTCGCCCCGGCGGACCAGGATCAGGTCGACGTGCTCGAAGGTGTCGCGGATCGGGTCACGCTGGATCGCCTTCGGCAGCGCCAGCACCTGGGTGCCGTCGGCGATGTCGATCGCGAAGAGCTGGTTGGCACCACCCTTGCGGATCGCGGCGGCGAACTCCCGCGACGGCAGCGCGATGTGCTTGGGCTTCTCGCCGTGGCCGTACAGCACGGCGGGCACCTTGCCGGCCCGGCGGGTACGGCGGGCACCACCCTTGCCGAACTCGGTACGGGGCTCGGCGCTGATCTTTACCTCGGACACGGGGAAACTCCTGATGCTTTTCGCTGCGGCGGCTTGTCGTCTAACGGTGCTGGGGCGAGGGGCTCGCTGGGGCTCATGCGTCATGAACGACTGCCCGGAGCACCGCGTCGATGACGGTGCCTCCGTGCGGCGCTTTTCAGCGGCCCGCCGGGCACCCTCGCCGTGGCAACCGCACCAGTCTACCCGAGCTGTTTCCAGGGTTTCCGGCAGTCCCCGATCACGGCTCAAGACCGGCGCGTCGGTGGTGCTCCCACCAGCGTGCCGGCCCCGTTTCCACCAGTTTGCCAGCCCCGCCCCCGCCAGCGTGTCGAGTGGCGGAAACGGGGCTCAGGCTCAGCTCAGGCCACCGAAGAGGGTGGTCACCGAGCCGTCGTCGAAGACCTCGCGGATCGCCCGCGCCAGCAGCGGCGCGATCGACAGCACTGTGAGCTTGTCCAGCTGCTTCTCCGGCGGGAGCGGCAGGGTGTTCGTCACCACGATCTCGCTGATCGAGCTGTTCTTCAGCCGCTCGGTGGCCGGGTCGGACAGCAGCGCGTGGGTGGACGCGACCACGATCTCCGCCGCGCCCGACTCCTTGAGGATGTCGGCGGCCTTGGCGATGGTGCCCCCGGTGTCGATCATGTCGTCGACGATCAGGCAGACCCGGCCCTCCACCTCGCCGACCACCCGGTTGGCCACTACCTGGTTCGGCTTCATCGGGTCACGGGTCTTGTGGATGAACGCCAACGGGCAGCCGCCCAGCCGGTCGGTCCACCGCTCGGCCACCCGCACCCGGCCCGAATCCGGTGCCACCACTGTCATCGGTCGGCCGGCGTACTTGTGCTCCACGTACTCGGCCAGGATGTCCATCGCGAAGAGGTGGTCCACCGGGCCGTCGAAGAAGCCCTGGATCTGCGCGGTGTGCAGGTCGACGGTGAGGATGCGGTTCGCGCCGGCGGTCTTCAGCAGGTCCGCCACCAGGCGCGCCGAGATCGGCTCCCGACCACGGTGCTTCTTGTCCTGGCGGGCGTACGGGTAGAACGGCAGCACCACTGTGATCCGCTTGGCCGACCCCCGCTTCAGCGCGTCCACCATGATCAGGGTCTCCATGACCCACGTGTTCACCCCGTGCGTGACGGACTGCACCACGAAGGCGTCCGAACCACGTACCGAGTCCTTGAACCGTACGAAGATCTCGCCGTTGGCGAACTCGTACGCGTCGGCCGGCGTCGGCGCGACGCCGAGCACCTCGCCGATCTCCTTGGCCAACTCCGGAAAGCCACGTCCGGAAAAGAGCATCAGGCTTTTGCGGTTTTCGGCGACGATGCTGCCCATGGGCCCGTCTGCTCCCGTTATGTCGGCGGTACCCGACCCGGTGGTGGTGGGTCAGGGACTATTCGGTTGCAGTATCTCCCGCGCCGGATGCGCCGCCCACCGTCTCGGTCGCCCCGTGGATTGCCTCACTGTGGCTTGCGGCACCAGTCGTACCGGACCCGCCCTTCGCGTCGCCGGCCCGCTGCGCCGCCTCCGCCGCGGCAGTGCCGGCGCGCCGCTTGACCACCCAGCCCTCGATGTTGCGCTGGCGCGCGCGGGCGACACCCATCGCCCCTGGCGGCACGTCATCGATGATCACCGACCCGGCTGCCGTGTATGCCCCGTCGCCCACCTCGACCGGCGCCACGAACATGTTGTCCGCACCGGTCCGCGCGTGGCTGCCGATCACCGTGCGGTGCTTGTTGACGCCGTCGTAGTTCACGAAGACCGACGCGGCGCCGATGTTTGTCTGCTCGCCGATCGTCGCGTCGCCGACGTACGTCAGGTGCGGCACCTTCGCGCCGGCGCCGATCTGCGAGTTCTTCACCTCGACGAACGTGCCGACCTTCGCCTTCTCGGCCAACTGGGCGGCCGGCCGCAGGTACGCGTACGGCCCGACGGTAGCGCCCGCGCCGACCTCGGCGCCCACGGCGTGGCTGCGGACCACCGACGCGGCGGGGCCGACGATCGTGTCGATCAGGGTGACGTCCGGCCCGATCAGCGCGCCCGCGCCGACCACAGTGCCGCCGCGCAACTGGGTGTTCTGGTCGACCACCGCGTCCCGGTCCAGCGCGACAGTCACGTCGATCCAGGTGGTGGCGGGGTCGAGCAGGCTCACCCCGGTGCGCATCCACGCCTCGTTGATCCGGTCGCGCAGCAGCCCGCGCAGCGTGGCCAGCTCCACCCGGTCGTTGCAGCCCAACGTCTCGACGTGGTCCACGGCGACGTGCACCGCGACCGGCTCGCCGGCGGAACGGAGCAGACCGAAGACGTCGGTCAGGTACTCCTCGCCCTGGTCGTTGTCGGTGGAGAGCTTGCCCAGCGCCTCGCGCAGCCGTACCGCGTCGAACGCGTAGATACCGGCGTTGATCTCCCGGATCGCGCGCTGCGTCGTGTTGGCGTCGCGCTCCTCGACTATCTGCTCCAGGCGGCCGTCGGCGTCCCGGACGATCCGCCCGAGGCCGGTCGGGTCGGGCACCTCGGCAGCCAGCACTGTGGCCGCCGCGGCGGCCTCCTCGTGCGCGGTCACCAGCGCACCCACCGTCTCGGGTCGCAGCAGGGGCACGTCGCCGTTGATCACCACGACGGTGCCGGCACCGTCCGGTACGGCCTCCAGCGCGATCCGTACGGCGTGCCCGGTGCCGAGTTGCTCGGCCTGGAGCACCGGAGTGGCGTCCGGAGCGACCTCGGACAGGTGCGCCCGCACCTGGTCGGCGCCGTGCCCCACCACGACGACGGTGCGGTCCGCGCCCAACGGTGCGGCGGCGCTCAGCACGTGACCGAGGAGCGTCCGACCGAGCAGGGGGTGCAGCACCTTGGGCAGTGTCGACTTCATCCGCTTACCCTCACCGGCGGCAAGTACGACGACGGTACGGAGGTGGGGCTGGGGCACGACGTGGCTCCCGTCGGGACGGCGGACACTCTCGCGGCCATGCTAGCCGCGAGGCCCGGCACGTTCCCCTCTTACCCCCACCGGACCCTAAAGCGGACGTAGGTGGGCAGCTCGGCCGCCAGGGTTCGAACCTGAAATACGGGTACCAAAGACCCGGGTGTTGCCAATTACACCACGGCCGATCAGCGACGCGAGCACGTCGCACGAGGGATGGACATCCCGCCGCTACACCTTAGCGCCCCCGCCGTCGGATGCCAGCGCTCATCCCGCCGCACGGCGAGCGGTCGATGCCGTCGACAGTTCGGGGGGCGTCGGCCCGCGCCTCGGCCGCCCTCTTCCGGGGCCGGTCAGGTGCCCGCCACCGGGCCGGCTGACCTGCGGCTTCGAGCAGTTACGCGAAGACGATTCGAAACTTCCTCGTGCGATCTACGGTGCCGTAAGTTACGGTGACGTAGGCGTAGCTTCGTGATCGTTACCATCCCCCTGCGAGGTCCCATGTCCACTGCTCTGCTCGATTCCAACACCGCCGGACCCGGCCCCAAACCACTCACCGACGGCAGCCAGTCCCCCGGCATCCTGGCCGCCCTCTGGGCCTTCGTGGTGATCCCCTTCGTCGCCCTGCTGGTCGCCGTTCCGGTGGCGTGGGGCGGCTGGCTGGGCTGGACCGACGTGATCATCGGCCTGGTCTGGTACGTCGTCTCCGGGCTCGGCATCACCGTCGGCTTCCACCGCTACTTCACGCACGGCTCGTTCAAGGCCAAGCGGTGGCTGCGGGTGACGCTGGCGGTCGCGGGTTCGCTGGCGGTGCAGGGCGAGATCATTCAGTGGGTCGCCGACCACCGGCGCCACCACGCGTTCTCCGACCTGGAGGGCGACCCGCACTCGCCGTGGCGCTTCGGCACCAGCTTCTGGGCGTTGACCCGAGGCCTTTTCCACGCGCATGTGGGCTGGCTGTTCCGCCGGGAGCTGTCCAACCGCGGGCGTTTCGCACCCGACCTCATCGCCGACCGGGACATCAGCCGTGTCGACCGACTCTTCCCCGCGCTGGTGGCCATCTCGCTGCTCGGCCCGGCGCTGATCGGCGGCCTGGTGACCTGGTCCTGGCAGGGCGCGCTGACCGCGTTCTTCTGGGCCGGACTGGTCCGGATCGGCCTTCTGCACCACGTCACCTGGGCGATCAACTCGGTCTGCCACGTCTACGGTGAGCGTCCGTTCGCGATGCGCCAGGGCGACCGCGCGTCGAACTTCTGGCCGCTGGCGATCCTGTCGTTCGGCGAGAGCTGGCACAACCTGCACCACGCCGACCCGACCAGCGCCCGGCACGGTGTGTTGCGTGGTCAGGTGGACATCTCCGCCCGGGTGATCTGGTTGTTCGAGAAGACCGGCGCGGCAACCCAGGTGCGCTGGCCAAAGCCCGAACGCCTCGCCGCCAAGCTGGTGAAGCCTGTCGCACCCCACTGAAACCGGGCGGTGCACGGGGATGCCGCCTGGCAGGATGGCCGGGTGACCGAGCCATGCGGGGGGACCGGGCGGCTCGGCGGACGGGGAGCCGAGCCCGATCCGGGTACGGTCGAACGGCGCGTCAGGGCGGTCGAACCGCCCGACAGTGAGGCGACGACGTGAACGGGCACAGCGGAGGAACCATTCCACGGCAGGGCGTCACCGAGCGCCAGCGAGGCGGCGACATGCCCGAGGTCAGCGACGAGGCGGCGGCAGCCGTCGGCGGCCGACGGGCGACGCCGACGGCGGCACCGAAAGCCAAAGCTCCCTCCCGGGTCCGCATGTCGGCGGCCCAACGCCGGGAGCAGTTGATCGCGACCGGCCGGCAACTCTTCGCCGAGCGCGGTTTCGACGCCACCTCCATCGAGGAGGTGGCGGCCCGCGCCAAGGTTTCCAAGCCGGTGGTCTACGAGCACTTCGGTGGCAAGGAAGGGCTCTACGCGGTGGTGGTGGACCGGGAGGTCCGGGCCCTGTTGGACCGGATCACCACGGCGTTGACCGCAGGGCATCCGCGGGAGCTGCTGGAACAGGCCGCACTCGCCCTGCTGACCTACATCGAGGAGGAGACCAGCGGTTTCCGGGTGCTGGTCCGTGAGTCGCCGCTGATGTCCGGCACTGCCAACTTCAGCAGCGTCATGAACGACGTGGCGCACCAGGTCGAGCACATCCTGGGCGCCGAGTACAAGAGCCGCGGGTACGACCCGAAGCTCGCCGAGCTGTACTCGCAGGCGCTGGTCGGCATGGTGGCGTTGACCGGTCGCTGGTGGTTGGAGGTGCGTAAGCCGCGCAAGGAGACGGTGGCGGCGCACCTCGTCAACCTGGCCTGGAACGGGTTGTCGCACCTGGAGGCGAAGCCGACGCTGATCACCGCACGGCGCAACTGACAGCGATCAGCGGCGGTGCACGTCGGCCACCGGGTGCTTGCGGTGCTCCAACTCCGCCTCGGCGGATTCCGGTGGGCCGACCTTGTCGTAGAGGCCGGTGCCGAGCAGGATCAGGCCGAACAGCATCGACACGACAACTGTCGACATCGAGAAGTTGAGGAAGTTCGCGTCGGTCTGCAGCACCGACATCATCAGGATGCTGGTCACCAGGAACACCACGCCCGCTGTGAGGTTCATGTAGTGGCCGAGGTTGGTACGCCGCGAGGCCCCGATGATCAGGACGACCCCGAAGATCACCGAGGCGAGCGAGAAGGCCAGGTTGTCGGCGGCCACGTCAAGACGGCGTTCGCTACGCAGCCAACCGGGCACACGGTGCAGTCACCGAGCGCCGTTCAGAGCCCGTCCGTGCCGGTCACC
>NZ_JBEZGJ010000215.1:0-10460 GCF_040649965.1 Micromonospora sp. NPDC048843 | reverse complement strand
GTGCCTGGCTCCGGGCGGTCAGGCTTGATCCCTCCGCCGGGCACGGTCGGCCACACCCCTTGCGCCAGCAGCGTCGACAAGACGGGCCGGCCTCCCACTGGGAGGCCGGCCCTGCGCGTTTCTTAGTGTTGATCTTGACCTGGGTCTTGGTGCTGCTCTGTGATCTCGCTCTGTTGGGTTAGCGGCTGCTTGTGGTTTCTCGTACCCAGGGGAGGGCGAACCGCTCGATCAGCAGGAGCGCCGAATAGAGCAGGATGCTCACCAGCGCCACCAGCATGATCGCCGCCCAGGCGGTGGCGGCGTCGCCGATGCCGGCGTACTGCGTGATGACGTAGCCGAGGCCGCTCTCGCCGGCCTGGAACTCACCGATCACCGCGCCGATCGCGGCCAGTGGCATGGCCACCTTGAGCCCGACGAAGATCTGCGGCAACGCGGCCGGGAAGCGCACCTTGCGGAACGCCTGCCAGCGGGAGGCGTTCCAGGAACGCACCAGTTCGGCCAGGTCGGCCGGCGTGGTGGTCAACCCGGTCGCGGTCGAGAGCACGATCGGGAAGAAGCAGAGCAGGAACACCATGGTCAGGATCGGCTTCTGGCCCCAGCCGAGCGCCACCACCAGCAGCGGGCCCAGCGTGATCTTCGGCACCGCGTTCACAGCGACCAGCAGCGGCGTGAACATCCGCTCCACAGTGCGGGAACTGGCCAGCGAGAGCCCGATCAGCACACCGGCGGCCACCGAGAGGGCGAAGCCGGTCAGGATCTCCAGCGTGGTGTCCCAGGTGTGCTCAAGCATCTGGGCGGGCTTGTCGACGAACGCGCTGAACACGTCGCCGGGCGGCGGCAGGGCGAAAGGGTGGACCAGTTCCAGCCGGGCGATCAGCCACCACGCCGCCAGCGCGACCATGATGCCGACCGCGGGCAGCACCGCGTCGGCCCCGGCCCGAAGACCGGCACCTCGACCCGTGCGTCCCGCCTCGGGGCCGGCACCCGGGGGCGGGGGTTCCGTCACCGCCGGGTCCGCTGACCGGACGTCGGTCATCTCTGTCCTCCTCGAAATCCCACGGCCCGCCGGGGGCCGACGAGCGACGGGGGTACGTCCCACCGGGATCGGCGGGACGTACCCCCTGATGACGACCGGACGATCAGGCCTTCGGCGCGAGGCTGAAGTCGATGATCTGCTCGGGGGTGATGTTCTGCTTCAGCGCGCCGGCACCCTGCAGGATGGCGATGCTCTTGGCGACCCGACCGCTGTCCAGCGTGCCGATCGCGGTGCCGGTGTTGCCGGAACGGACGTACGCGGCCATCAGCTCCAGCTCGGCGGCGGCGGAGACCGGGTTGGTGGCGTCGACGTTCTTCTTCAGGATGTCGGCGGCCTCCTTGGAGTTCGCCAGGCTGTACTCCAGGCCCTTGAGCAGCGCCGCGGTGAACTTCTTCACCATCTCGGGCTTCTCCTTGGCGATCTTGGAGGAGGTGATCAGCACGTTGCCGTAGAGGTCCTGCATCACGTTGCTGTACGGCAGCATGACGGCCTTCTTCTTGGCCACCGCCTCGATGGTCGGCTGACCGACGACGAACTGACCGATGCCGTCCACCGAGCCGGAGGCCAGCGTGCCGATCAGGTTCTGCGCCTCACCGTTGACCCAGGTCACCTTGGTCGCGTCCACACCGGCGAGCCGGGCGTACGTCGGGAACAGGTTGCGGACCACGGAGCCGGGAGTGTCGGCGAGCTTCTTGCCCTCCAGGTCCTTCGGCGAGCTGATGTTCTTGCCCTCGACGGTGGCGATGCCCGCCATGGTGCGCTGCTGGATCGCGGCCACCGCTGTGAAGTCCTTCGCCTGGCCGTTGCCGAGCTGGAGCAGGCCGCCGGTGAGGTCGATCGGGCCGAAGTCGGCCTGGCCGCCGACGATGGTCTGGATCACGCCACCGGTGCCCTGACCAGCCTTGATCTCGACGTCGAAGCCGGCTTCCTTGAAGAAGCCCTTGTCCTTCGCCACCCAGGCGTAGGAGTCACGGCCGAAGTTACCGAACGAGGTGAGGTAGGTCACCTTCTCCAGCGTCTTGCCGTCGCCGCCCTTGGCATCGTCGGCCGAATCCGACCCGCTGCTGCAGGCGGAGACAAGGGCGAGGGCGGTGGCCAGCGCGGCCGTAGCGACCGTACGGGTCAGCCTTCTCATCAGTGCACCATGTCCTTTCCGACCGGGGCCGGCAGGCCACCGGAGGGGGTTGTCGTGACGGGCCGGCGGGAGGGGTGGAAGCCGGGCGCCGCCGTCGTGGGGGGACTCTTCGCGGGCACAGCGTACGAGAAACCCACAGTTGCGACGCCAGGCGTATCGGGTTGCGGAACGGAAACAACCTGACGACCACCCCAGCCGGTGCCATACCTCGACGGGGCGGCTAGCCTTTGTCGGATTCCTGACCGTCGACTCAGCGGAGGTACGCCGGAGATGATCCGACTGTCCGGGGTGTCCCGTACCTTCGAGGGCCGATCCGGCCGGGTGGAGGCGCTGCGCGGCATCAACCTCGACGTCGCCGAGGGCGAGTTCGTCGCAGTGCTCGGCCGCTCCGGCTGCGGCAAGTCCACACTGCTGCGGCTGATCGCCGGGCTGCTCCCGTTGAGTGCCGGTGAGATCACCGTCGCCGGTACGCCGATCACCCGCCCCCGCCAGGACATCGCCATGCTGTTCCAGAAGCCGGCGCTGCTGCCCTGGCGCACAGTGCTGGACAACGTCCTGCTGCCGGTGGAGATCTTCGGCTGGAGCCGCGCCAAGCACCGGGAGCGGGCCCAGCAACTGCTCGACGTCGCCGGGTTGGCCGGTTTCGAGAAGCGGCTGCCGCACGAACTCTCCGGCGGCATGCAGCAGCGGGTGTCGCTCTGCCGGTCTCTGATCGGTGAGCCCCGGGTGATGCTGATGGACGAGCCGTTCTCCGCTCTGGACGCGCTCACCCGCGAGGAACTCTCCGGCGAACTCCAGCGGGTGCACATGGAGAACAAGCCGACAATCGTCTTCGTCACCCACTCGATCGACGAGGCGGTGCTGCTCGCCGACCGGGTGGTCGTGCTGAGCCCCCGCCCCGGCCGGATCCGCAAGGTCGTCGACGTGACCATCCCCCGGCCCCGCACCCTGGGCCGTAACGCCCACCTGGCCGACGTCGCCCAGGTCAGCGCCGACCTGCACGAACTGCTGATGGAACGCGAACAGCCGGCCACCGCCGGCGCGGAAGGACACTGACCATGCGGGTGTCGGTCTTCACCGAGCCGAACCGTGGCGCCAGCTACGACACCCAGCTCCGGTTCGCCAAGCTGGTCGAGGCCTGCGGCTACGAGGGTTTCCTCCGCGCCGACCACTACCAGTCGATGGGCGCCGACCCGGGCCTGCCCGGCCCCACTGACGCCTGGCTGACCCTCGCCGCGCTGGCCCGGGAAACCGAGCGGATCCGACTCGGCACCCTGGTGACGTCGGCCACGTTCCGCCTGCCCGGCCCCCTCGCGGTGATGGTCGCGCAGGTCGACCAGATGAGCGGTGGCCGGGTCGACCTCGGCATCGGCGCCGGCTGGTACGAGCGCGAGCACACCTCGTACGGCATCCCGTTCCCGGCGGTCGGCGAGCGTTTCGACCGGCTGGCCGAGCAGCTCGAGGTGATCACCGGGTTGTGGGCAACCCCGCCCGGCGGGACCTACAGCTTCACCGGCGACCACTACCGGCTGGTGGACGCTCCCGCCCTGCCCAAGCCGGTGCAGGTACCCGGCCCGCCGATCATCGTGGGCGGGCGTGGCCCCAAGCGCACACCCGAACTGGCCGCCCGGTACGCCGACGAGTTCAACATGCCGTTCAAGTCCGTTGCCGCCACCGCCGAGGCGTACGACCGGGTGCGCGAGACGTGTGAGCGCACCGGACGGACGGAGTCCGGGCGCGCCCCGTTGGTGCTGTCCGCCGGGATCGTCGTCGCCATCGGCCGGACCGACGCGGAGGCCCAGCGTCGGGCCGCGCCCCTGCACCAGAAGAGCGCGCTGCCACCGGAGGACCCGGTGGTCGGCTCCCCCGCGCAGCTCGCGCAGCGGCTCGGCGAGTTCGCCGCGATCGGCACCACCCGGGTCCACCTGCGCCTGATCGACTTCGATGATCTCGACCACCTCGAGCTGATCGCCGCCGAGGTGCTGCCCCAACTGGACGGAGCACGATGACCGACGTGATCGACGGAACCGAACTAGGGCCGGTGGGCCAGGAGATCGTGTTCGAGAACGACCGGGTCCGGGTCTGGCACATCCGCCTCGAGCCGGGCGAGCGGCAACCGCTGCACCGGCACGACCACCCCTACCTGGTGGTGGCGATCGAGGGCGCCAAGAACGTCGTACAGACCATCGACGGCACCCTGATCGACGCCGACGAGCCCACCGGCGGAGTGGTCTACCGGGACCCGGGCGCTGTGCACATGCTGACCAATGTCGGGGATACGACTTACCTGGCGCGGCTGGTCGAACTCAAGTAGACCCGCCGATGGCCACCGGCGTGCCTCGCGGCGCGCCGGTGGCGATCGGGTGTACCAGGTGCGTAACGTGCCGGACATGGCCTTTCGGACCTGGGGCAGACTGCTGCTCACGGCGCTCGGGGTGAGCGTGCTGGCCGGAGCCGGCCAGCTCGGCGTCGCGTACGGTTTCGGCATCGTCCGCCTGACCGGCGCATTCACCGGTACGACAGTCAACCAGTGGCCGGCCCAGCTCGTCTGGGTGGGCTGGTTCGCCGCGAACGCAGCCGTCGCCGGCGCCGTCCTGACCGGCCGCCTCGCTCGCCGCGACGCCCCGGCGGCCAGCACCGGGCGGCAGTTGGCGGTCGGCGGCGCGGCAGCGCTCGGCGCAACAGTCATCGCCCCGCTCTGCATGCAGCCCGCCCGCGCCGCGGAGCTGATCTCCGTTGACCCGGTCTGGGCGGTGGGCATCTGCGCCATGGTCGGTGCGGTGATCGGGGCGGGCGCGGCGATCGCCGTCCTGTTCCGGCCCGAGCTGGGATGGAACATGGCGGCCGTGGCCGGCGCGGTCTGGCTGCTGGCGCTGGTCTCCGTCCTACCGTCGCTCGGCACGGCCGGCCCGCTGCCGACCGTCCGGCTCGGCGTACTGGAGCCGAGCTGGCTCGACGACGCCGCAGCACAGCAGCTGGCGCTTCTCCTGCTGCCCATCGTGGCGCTGCTGGCCGGCGCGGCGACCGCCGGGCTGGCTCGCTGGCGCGGTCAGGCTCCACTGGTCAGCGGGGCCACCGGGGTGGCCGGTCCGGTGCTGGTGGCGTTCGCCTACCTGACCGCCGGTCCGGGCGACGCGGTGGACCGCTACCAGACCGCCCCCTACTACGGCTCGTTGATCGCGATCCTCGCCGGAGCGCTCGGCGCGGCCGCCGCCGCGCTGCTGCGCTGGCCGACGGGCACCCGTACCACCGATCCGCAGGCGATCGAGCCCACCGCCATCCTGCGCCCGCTGCCCGCCGGCCCGGCGCTGCCCGGCGCGGCGAACGACCGGGACAGCGCCGAGCGCACCGACACGGAGACGACCAACGCCGAGCTGGCCACCAGCACCAAGCCCGCCAGCGTCGTTGCGGGTCCGTGGGCGACTGGCGACCCCGATGCCGTACGCACCGTCCCCGCCCACTGGGACTGGCCGGAGACCACAGCGAGCGGACAACACGGTCCGGCTCCCGCCACTACGACTCCCGCCGCCTCGACTCCCGCCGCCTCGACTCCCGCCGCCCCGACTCAGCCTGCGGCCTGGCTGACCGCGCCGACCGGTGAGTTCAGCGCCGCAGGGCAGACGCCCCCGCGCCAGAATGATGTCCTGGCCACGACCGAGCCTTCGGCCGGCACCGACGTCAGCAACGTCAACTCGACCGGCACCACGGCCGGACGCGCCGACGCCGCCACCCCGACGGACGCCCGAGCGGTCGACGGGCCGACCGGCAGCACCGCAACGGGCGCCAGCGGCAGCACGGCGACCAGCGGCAGACCGACCGGTGGGCGTACCACCCGCACGTCCGCCGCCACCCCGACCGGCACGGGCGCACCCGGCTCCGGCACGACCAGCGCGGTCGCTGCCAGCGCACCGACCACCTCGGACGAGCCAATCCCCGCGACCGGCAGCACGGCCCGGACCAGCGCCGCCGCGAGCACCACGGCCCCGACCAGCACGGCCCGGACCAGCACGGCCCGGACCAGCAAGGCCCCGACCAGCACGGCTCCGACCAGCACGGACAGCGGCGCCGAGGCGACCAGCACAGGCCCGACTGGCACGGACGTTCCCAGTCCCGCCACCACTGCCTCGACGGGCACGGGGTCAGGCACGAGCACGGAGGCGAGCAGCGCGGGCACGGCCGACCACGGCACGCCCGAGGCGCCGCTGACGATCAAGCCGCGACGCGGCCGCAAGTCGAAAGCCAACCCGGACACCACCGCCTCCGACGTGGCTGACGACAGGTCCCCCGCCAGTTCGGCAAGCGCTCGCGAGACGACCACAAGCGAGACGACCACTCGCGGGACGACCACCGACGCAACGACCACCCGCGAGACGACCACCGGCGGTGCCACGAAGGGCACCCGGCCGAGCAGGTCCGCCGACAGCACCGCGTCCGACGCGGCCACCGACACTCCGGCGCCCAGCCAGGGAAGCCCGGGTGAGCGGTCGAGTTCGACCTCCGAGGTCGCCTCGGCTGCCGCCTCCGGCACGGTGGCAGACCGGACAACCTCTACCGGCGCGAAGCGAGCAACGGCCACGCCCGCCACCGGCTCGAAGCGAGCACCGGCCGCCTCGACGACCGCCGAAAACGGCGCGACACAGGCGCCGGCCAGCCCGGACTCCCCCGCCACGGCAACCGACGCCACACCGATCCCGACCACCGGAGCCGGGGCGACACCGGCACCGGCCACCGGGAGTGAGACGACACCAGCACCGGCCACCGGGAGTGAGACGACACCGGCACCGACCACCGCGGCCGGCGCGACGCGAGCAGCGGCGGCGCCGTCCACCATGGCCGGGCAGGTTGGCGCGGAAGCCATCCCGCGCGTCCCGAAGGCCGGCACGGGAAGCAAGGCAGCACCGGCCGACACGACGAGCGGAGCTGCGATCGCCGGGGCTCATGACACCGACAGCGCTCGGCCCGCCGCCGAGGACGTTCCCGCCGCCGGCTTGTTCGGGGCCACCGCCGCCAGTGACCCGGACACGGACCGGTGGACGCCCGCGCCGTCGGCCTGGCCGGTCACCTCGACGTGGACGGTGCCACCGCAGGCCTCCGACCCGGAGGCAACGGCATCGGAGGGGTCGAGCAGGCCCGACGCGCCGACCGGGCCGACGCCCAGGCCCCGGCATCGGGCACCGTTGCCGGACCTGAGCCGGGCCGGCACCTGGAACGCGTTCGACACCTCTCGGCGCCGCGGGCCGGCCGGGTCGCAGGACAGCTCGACGGCACGGACAACGCCGACCGAAGCGGGCGAGACGGCTGCTCCGGCCGAACACCCGGGCCGGCCGGAGTTCCCGGGCACTGTGGGCGCGCCATCCGGTGCCGCCGCCACCAGCGCCACCACCGACAGCGCCACCACCGGCACCGGCACCGGCGATCTGACGCCTACCGACACCACATCGGCAGAGCCGAGCCACCCGAAGGTGGCAGAGCAGCCCTCCCGGCGAGGGCGGCTCGGTGGGCTGTTCCGTCGCAACCGGTCCCGCGCCGACGAGGAAAGCCCGAAGACGTCGGATGAAGCGGAGCCGCTGGCGTCCCAGGACGAGGAATTCGTCGATTGGGTCGCCGGTCTGAGCAAGCCGGTGTCGGACAACGAGCCCGAGCAGGAGAACAGCCGCCGGTCGTTGCGCTCCACCGGTCGACACCACCGCGACTGACCCACTGCCGCTGACTCCACCGCGCAGCGCGCAGACACACCGACCCGTCGCTTGATCGACTCGGGTTCACTGATACCGGGCTATCCCAAGGCGGCCGGACACCGCGACATCAATGAACCCGAGTCGATCACGCCGCGAGGGGTCAGGCGAGCGGTAGGTAGACCCGGCTCCCGCCGGAGACGAACTCCTCCGACTTGTCCTTCATGCCGCGCGCCGCGTACTCCTTGAGCTCTTGAGTGATCTTCATGGAGCAGAACTTCGGACCACACATCGAGCAGAAGTGCGCGGTCTTCGCCGGCTCCGCGGGCAGGGTCGCGTCGTGGTACGAGCGCGCCGTCTCCGGGTCCAGCGAGAGGTTGAACTGATCCTCCCAGCGGAACTCGAACCGCGCCTTGGACAGGGCGTCGTCCCAGGCCTGCGCGCCGGGATGCCCCTTGGCCAGGTCCGCCGCGTGCGCCGCGATCTTGTACGCGATCACGCCGGCCTTCACGTCGTCCCGGTCCGGCAGACCGAGGTGCTCCTTCGGCGTGACGTAGCAGAGCATCGCGGTGCCGAACATGCCGATCATCGCGGCGCCGATCGCCGAGGTGATGTGGTCGTACGCGGGCGCGATGTCGGTGGTCAGCGGACCGAGCGTGTAGAAGGGCGCCTCGTGGCACCACTCCTGCTGAAGGTCCACGTTCTCCTTGATCTTGTGCATCGGTACGTGACCGGGGCCCTCGATCATCACCTGGACGTCGTACGCCCAGGCGACAGTCGTCA
Organism: Micromonospora sp. NPDC048843; assembly: GCF_040649965.1. Classification (NCBI taxonomy): domain Bacteria; kingdom Bacillati; phylum Actinomycetota; class Actinomycetes; order Micromonosporales; family Micromonosporaceae; genus Micromonospora; species Micromonospora sp. NPDC048843. Next base: position 1,831 of record NZ_JBEZGJ010000215.1, on the reverse strand, counting down.
GCTCACCGAGGGTGCGCAGCTCGGCGAACTGCGCCTCGTCGTTGGCGTCGGCGATCGACCCGGGGCGCAGCCCGTCGCCGAGGGAGAACGTCACGTCGTAACGCGCGAGCAGCGCGCACAGCTCCTCGAAGTTGGTGTAGAGGAAGTTCTCCTCGTGGTGCGCCAGACACCACGCCGCCATGATCGAACCGCCGCGGGACACGATCCCGGTGACCCGGTCCACTGCCAGCGGCACGTACGGCAGGAGCACCCCGGCGTGCACAGTCATGTAGTCCACGCCCTGCTCGGCCTGCTCGATGACTGTCTCCCGGAACACCTCCCAGCTCAACTTCACCGGGTCGCCGCCGACCTTCTCCAGCGCCTGGTAGATCGGCACCGTCCCGATCGGCACCGGCGAGTTCCGCACGATCGCCTCACGGGTCTCGTGGATCCGCTTACCAGTGGACAGGTCCATCACGGTGTCCGCGCCCCAGCGGGTGGCCCAGGTCAGCTTCTCCACCTCCTCGGCGACCGACGAGCTGACCGCCGAGGTGCCGATGTTGGCGTTCACCTTGACCAGGAACGCCTTACCGATGATCGCCGGCTCGCACTCCGGGTGGTTGACGTTGAGTGGGAGCACCGCCCGACCGGCGGCGATCTCGGCCCGCACGAGTTCCGGGTCGACGTTCTCCCGGACCGCCACGAACTCCATCTCCGGCGTCACCACACCGGCCCGCGCGTACGCGAGCTGGGTGGGCCGACGACCGTCCACCCCGGCCAGTGGGGTGCCCGCACCCCGCACCGGGGCCACGTCACCCCGCTCGGCGATCCACGGGCCGCGCAGCGGCGGCAGCCCCACCTCCGGGTCCGAACCAGGGCCGGACGTGTCGTACAGCCGCACCGGCGGCAGGTCCCCGGTCAGCCCCACCTCCGCGAACGGCACCCGGACATCCGGCCGCGAACCCTCGACGTACACCTTGCCTCGTGCGTGCATGACAGCCTCCCTGGTGATCAAGCGGACCAACCGAAGTGGTTCAGCGGCCCACGCCCCGCGCCCAGCTCCCAGCCCCGCGCGCCGGTCAGCGCACGGAGCACGTACTCCTTGGCGGCCCCCACGGCGGCCGGCACCGGATCGCCCAGACCGAGCCGCACCGCGATCGCCGCCGAGAACGAGCACCCGGTGCCGTGGGTGTGCCGGGTGGTCACTCGCGGCGCGCGCAGCAGTGTGGTGACGCCGCCGCCGTGCAGCACGTCGACCGCTTCGCCCCCGTCCAGGTCACCGCCAGTGACCACCACGTACTCCGGGCCGCCGGCCACCAGGGCCTCGGCCGCCACGACCATCGCGGCCACGTCGTCGACCGGGCGTCCGGTGATCGCCGCGGCCTCCGCGCAGTTCGGGGTCGCCACAGTGGCGTACGGCAGCAGCCGCTCCACAGCGCCCACCACGCCGAGCCGGTGACCACTCGTGGCGACCAGCACCGGGTCGACGACGAGTTGAGGCAGCCGACCGTCCCGGGCGGCCTCGGCCACCACGTCCGCGATCGCCGGGGTGCCGAGCATCCCCGTCTTCACCGCGCAGACGGTGAAATCGGTGAGCACGCTGTCCAGCTGCTCGGTGACGGTGCGCGGGGGCAGCGGCAACACCGCGTCGACGCCCCGGGTGTTCTGCGCGGTGACCGCCGTGAGGACGCTGGTGCCGTACGTGCCCAGCGCGGCGAAGACCTTGAGGTCGGCCTGGATGCCTGCGCCGCCGCCGGCCACGGGCGGCACCAGACAGGTGACCGTCGGCGCCTCGCTGGGCAACGAGACCGTTCACGACGAGGACTGGTTCGCCGGCTCGGTGCGTGAGGAG
>NZ_JBEZGJ010000214.1:0-10846 GCF_040649965.1 Micromonospora sp. NPDC048843 | reverse complement strand
GTCCTTCCGAGCCCGGCTCAGCCGGGATAGTCACCGGGCCGGGCGCCCGGATTGGCGTTCAACCATGACAGGTAGTGGTTGTAGGCGGCCAGGTCTACCACCTCCAGCAGCAGCTCCGGTCGGCCACAGGCTCGCGACCAGGCCGCCACCCCGTCGATCAGCTCGGCGAGCAGGCCGCTGCCGCGCCAGGTCGGCGTGACGTACACGGCGTAGATCACGGTCAGCCCCGGTTCGTTCGGGTGGGTCGTACCGCCGGCGTGCCCGACCAGCCGGCCGCCCGGGTCGGCGACGAACTGCGCGTTACCGGCACCGGCCGAGGTGTACGCGACCCGCGCGGCGAACTCGTTGTGCGGTCGGGCCGCCGCGTCCGCCAGGGTCTCCAGGAAGGCCAACGGCGCGTCGGCAAGCATCTCCAGTCGCAGCGCCCGCATCCGGGCGGCGTCCTCCGGCCGGACCCGGCGGATCTCCGCGAGCCGTAGGGCCGGCGAGCCCATGTCGGTGGTCATGTCCGCATGCCTACCACAGGGCGGGGATGGCGTTTCGCGAGCTGGGCCCGATCGCCGTCATCTCGGGGCCGCCCTGCGACCCTGCCCTTATCCGCAATGACGCGGGCGAATCCGATGGCTGGGAAACCCGGCCGGTCAGCGTGGTCGGGACGCTCCGAAGTGTGTCTGATTTGTGGCCGTGCGCGGCCGTCACTCCTCGTGTAGCGTGCGATTTCGGTCACCTGCTCCAATGGCGGTCATCGATCGCTGAGTCGGTGGTCCGGGGCGCCCGGCCGTGCCGTGCGCCGAGTCAGGCAACGCCGGGCAGAGTGAGGGAAGTGCACAGTGGCACAGGGCTCCGTGAAGTGGTTCAACGCCGAGAAGGGCTACGGCTTCATCGCCGTCGACGGCGGTCAGGACGTGTTCGTTCATTTCTCCGCGATCGAGATGGACGGCTACAAGGCGCTGGACGACGGTCAGCGGGTCGAGTTCGAGATCACCCAGGGCCAGAAGGGCCCACAGGCAGAGCACGTACGCGTCATCGGCTGAGCTTCCTGGCCGATCGGCCCGTGCGTCGGGGCTGCGGCAGGGGCGTGCAGCCGGGAAGATCGTGAACCGTTCCAGCCGATGCCGAGGAGCGTTCATGACCGACCAGCCACCCCCGCACACTCCGTCCTCCGGGTCCGGGGAGCCGGGCCCGTCCGATCCGTCCTCGCCCGCCGACGGCCCCGGCCACGCCGGTCCGCCCCCCGGCTGGGGGCCGGACATGCCCCCGTCCGGCCCGTCCTCCGGCCCCGCCGGTCCGCCGCCCGGCTGGGATCCCGCGCAGGGCGCCTGGGGTGCGGCCCCGCCACCGCAGGGCTGGGCGTTCCCGCCCACCGGGGGCTACCCGCCCGGGTCGGGTCCCTACGGCGGGCAGCCGTGGTATCCGGGACCGCCGATCGGCTGGTACCCGCCGGGTCACGGGTTCGACCCGAACGACGCCCTGGTCACGCCGCCCGGTGCCGGTATCGGCGGCTGGTTCAACCGGTGCGGGGGAGCGCTGCGTCGGGGCTGGCGGCAGTTGGTGCCGATCATGCTGCTCACCCAGGTGCTGCCGGCGGCGGTGCTCTCGGTGGTCTCCCTCGGGCTGGACCCGTCGGCGAAGTGGGCCGCCCAGGCCGAATCGACGTCGGCCCCCGCGCTGCCGGACAATTTCGCCGCCGAGCTGCTGAGCCTCCTTGTCCTGCTGGTCGGCGGCAGCGTGGTGGTCGGGTTGGTGCAGGCCGTCGGGTGGGCCGCCGGCACCTGGGTGATCACCCAACAGGCGGCCGGCCAGCCTGCCAGCCTGGAGGCCGCGCTGCGCTACGGCCTGCGTCGGGCACTCGGGCTGTGGGGCTGGACCCTGTTGGTCAGTCTGCTCATCGGCGTCGGTGTCTGTTTCTGCGTGCTGCCGGGCATCTACCTGGCCTTCGCGCTGAGCATGGCCGGTCCGGTCTATCTCTTCGAACGGCACAACCCGATCGGTCGATCGTTCCGGATGTTCCACGATCGGCTCGGCCTGCTGCTCGGACGGGTGGCCCTGGTGGCCGCGGCGGTGATCGTCGGCACCCTGATCCCCGGTGCCATCGAAGGAATCGGCACCTCCCCGCTCGGAACGGATCCGTTCTCCTCGCCGGGTACCGCCGCCGGGGCGGTGGTGGTGATCGGGATCACCGCCGTGCTGGCCCTTCCGGCCCACCTCGCGCAGATGATCGGTCTGCTGGTGACGTACGCCGAGCAGCGTGCCCATGAGGCACCGGTGAACAGCGCTGGACTGGCCGCGGAACTCGGCTGAGCGGCGGCATCGTGCTTGCACTCGGCAGGTGAGAGTGCTAAACAAGTCATTGGCACTCGCATACCGTGAGTGCCAATGGTCGGGACGGTGGGGCCAGGTTGCACCGGCGTGGAGACGCCGGGGCGGCACATGGCCGGTCGTCGCGGGCTATCCGGCCCGGCCGAAGGACGTCGTCGTCGCCAGGTGGCGACGTCCCAAGGTGCGTACACCAGGCGGCCCATCCGGGGCACACATCTCGGGTGGCCCGTGAGTGTCCAGGAGGACAACGCCGTATGGCCAAGATGATCGCGTTCGACGAAGAGGCGCGCCGCGGCCTCGAGCGGGGCATGAACCAGCTCGCCGACGCCGTAAAGGTGACCCTCGGCCCCAAGGGCCGCAACGTCGTGCTCGAGAAGAAGTGGGGTGCCCCCACCATCACCAACGATGGTGTGAGCATCGCCAAGGAGATCGAGCTCGAGGACCCGTACGAGAAGATCGGCGCTGAGCTGGTCAAGGAGGTCGCCAAGAAGACCGACGACGTTGCCGGTGACGGCACGACGACGGCGACCGTCCTGGCCCAGGCCCTGGTTCGCGAGGGCCTGCGCAACGTGGCCGCTGGCGCCAACCCGATGGCCCTGAAGCGGGGCATCGAGGCCGCTGTCGCGAGCGTCTCGGAGGAGCTGTCCAAGCTCGCCAAGGACGTCGAGACCAAGGAGCAGATCGCCTCCACCGCCTCCATCTCCGCTGGCGACAGCACCGTCGGCGAGATCATCGCCGAGGCGATGGACAAGGTCGGCAAGGAAGGCGTCATCACCGTCGAGGAGAGCAACACCTTCGGGCTGGAGCTGGAGCTCACCGAGGGTATGCGCTTCGACAAGGGCTACATCTCGGCCTACTTCATGACCGACCCGGAGCGTATGGAGGCCGTCTTCGACGACCCGTACATCCTGATCGCCAACAGCAAGATCTCGTCGGTGAAGGACCTGCTCCCGATCCTGGAGAAGGTCATGCAGTCGGGCAAGCCGCTGCTGATCATCGCCGAGGACCTGGAGGGCGAGGCCCTCGCCACCCTGGTGGTCAACAAGGTCCGTGGCACCTTCAAGTCGGTCGCCGTCAAGGCGCCGGGCTTCGGTGACCGCCGCAAGGCCATGCTGACCGACATCGCCATCCTCGCCGGTGGCCAGGTCATCAGCGAGGAGGTCGGCCTCAAGCTCGACGCCGCCAGCCTCGACATGCTGGGCCGCGCCCGCAAGGTCGTGGTGACCAAGGACGAGACCACCATCGTCGACGGTGCCGGTGACGCCGAGCAGATCCAGGGCCGGGTCAACCAGATCCGGGCCGAGATCGACAAGAGCGACTCCGACTACGACCGGGAGAAGCTGCAGGAGCGGCTGGCCAAGCTGGCCGGCGGCGTTGCGGTGATCAAGGTCGGCGCGGCCACCGAGGTCGAGCTCAAGGAGCGCAAGCACCGCATCGAGGACGCCGTTCGCAACGCGAAGGCCGCCGTCGAGGAGGGCATCGTCCCGGGTGGTGGCGTCGCGCTGGTTCAGGCCGGCAAGACCGCCTTCGACAAGCTCGACCTGGTCGGCGACGAGGCGACCGGTGCGAACATCGTCAAGGTCGCGCTCGACGCCCCGCTGCGGCAGATCGCCGTCAACGCCGGCCTTGAGGGCGGCGTCGTGGTGGAGAAGGTCCGTAACCTCGAAGCGGGTCACGGTCTGAACGCCGCCAACGGCGAGTACGTCGACCTGCTGGCCGCGGGCATCATCGACCCGGCCAAGGTGACGCGTTCGGCGCTGCAGAACGCCGCTTCCATCGCGGCGCTCTTCCTCACCACCGAGGCCGTTGTCGCGGACAAGCCGGAGAAGAACCCGGCTGCCCCGGCTGGCCCGGGTGGCGGGGACATGGACTTCTGAGTCCAGTTCCGACACCGAACGGGGCGGGCCGCTGACGCGGTCCGCCCCGTTCGTCGTCAGGTCGGTAGTGGGCGCTGGTTGCGCCGCTTCTGTGCCCGGCTGTACGGCGGAGGCAGTTTGATCGGCGCGTCCACCATCTCCTGCGGTTCCTCTGCCACCGACGGCTCGCCCTCGGTGGTCATCTCGGCCAGTTGCTCGGCGTCGCCGTAGTCGAGCCTGTCGAACGGCAGTTGGCCGGGGAGTTCACCCACCGGTTTCCAGGTGATCGGCGGGCCGTCCTCGGTCTGGTTGTCATCCGTGGTCATGGCTGCCTCCTCTACCGAAACGGTAGGGGGCGTCGATGGCCGATGCGGGCGAATGGATCTATGTCCTGTTTGCCCCGGTTATGCCGTCGGTAGGGTTCGCCGGTACAGGAAGAAGACCCGCTCGATCCACGCACCCGCGCTGCCCGAATAGAACGGCACCGGTCCCACCCAGCCGATCTGTGCCCGGTCCAGCCCCACCGCCCGCTGGTCGCGCAGGCAGCGCCGCAACAGCACCCCACCGATGCCCGAGCCCTCCGCGGCCGGCGCGGTGCCCATCGGTCCGAACCAACTCGGCCGCGACGACCCGTACGCGGCGAAGCCGAGCACCTCGCCGTTGCGCTCCGCCAGGTGGCAACCGGCGTCGGCACGCCCCACCGACCCGGCCAGCTCGCCGTCCCACGTTCCGCCGAAGGCGGACCGGGCGAACGCCGTCAGCGCCGGCAGGTCCGCCGGCTCCGCCCGGCGTACCGTGACGCCCTGGTCGGCCAGCCGCCGCTCCGCCGCCTCGGTGGACCGCAGTGCCGGCGACCCGTCGTACGACAGGTCCGCGGTCATGTTCCAGGCGGTCCGGTCCTGCTGGTAGCCGAGAGCGAGTGCGGCGCAGACCGCCGGCGTGTAGCGGACGTCGATTCCCGGCCACGCGTAGTACGGCGGGTTTCCGGCCAGCAGCACCTCGGTCGCCCCGCGCTCGGCGAGCACCCGCTCGGCCCGCTCGAGCAGCGCCCGGCCGACGCCCCGACGCCGCTGATCCGCAAGGACCGCGACGAGGTCCACGTGCCCGATCCCCGGCTCGGTCGACGACACCGAACAGATCAGCACCCCCACCAGGTCCGCGCCCCGGTACGCGCCCAGCCCGACCACCGGGCGGTCGGCGGCGGCCCGGGCCCAGAGAACGTCCACTACGGAAGCCGCCTCGGCGGCGTCCTCGGGCAGGTCGAGAGCCTGCTGGCAGAGCTGTACGACGCTGCTGACCAGGTCGGCGGTCAGCTCGGTGACGGTGATCTCGGCGTCCATGGTCGCCGACCCTAGATCACCGACTGTCGAGCCGCACTCCCGGCTCAGCACTTCAGGAAGGAAACCTGCCTATTGCTGGGCGGCGCGAACGGCCGCGTAGGCGTCGACCTGGCCGGCGCCAGTGACGTTCGACGGGGCACCGCAGGCGTCGGAGGGGCTGTCCGAGCGATAGGTCGGCGTCGCCACCGTGGCGGTGTCCCGAAGGATCTGCCGGGTCCGGGTCACGTCGCCGACCAGCGCCGGGTTCGCCGACCACATCAGCGCGACCACCCCGGCCACCTGCGGCGTCGCCATCGACGTGCCGTCCAGCTTCGCGTACGTGCCGCCCGGCATGGCCGACACCACGCCCACCCCCGGTGCCAGCACGTCCGGTTTACCCGAGCCGCCCGGCACCGGCCCGCGCGAAGAGAACTCGGCGACCCGCCGCTGGTCGTCCACAGCGCCCACCGTCAGCACGTCCGGGTACGGGGCGGGCGGATCGTCGATCGACGCGCACCACGGGCCGGTGTTGCCGGCCGCGGCGACCACGAAGATCCCGGCGGCGTCGAAGGCAGCGGTGGCCGGCCGCAGGACGCGCTGGTCGCAACCCTCGATGGGCGGGCAGCCCCACGAGTTGGTCAGCACCTGCGGGGCGCGCTCCGGACGGCCGTCCGTGAACGGGTCGCCGCCGGCCGGGAAGGGCGCCAACATGAACTGGAGACACTCCAGGTAGTGCGCGGGGCTGCCGAGGTTGCGGTCCAGGTTGACGCAGCCCACCCACTGCGCGTCCGGCGCCACCCCGATGCCGTCCCGCCCGACCGCGCTGCCCACCGTGTGGGTGCCGTGCCCGCCCTGGTCGGTCGGGCTCCGGGTGCCGTCCCACGGGTCGTACCAGGAGTCGTCCCCACCACGGAACCCGCCTCGTAGCGCCGGATGGGTGCCGTCCACCCCCGAGTCGGAGCTGCCGACCACGATGCCAGTGCCGGTGGCCCGGAGTTCGGACCACACCCGGTCGGCGCCGATCTGGCGGATGTTCCACTCCGGGCCGGCGGGCTTCGGCAGGGTGCCCCGGCTCTGCCCGGCCGGGGCCGGCAGCGGTCGCAGGCGCTGGCTGACCAGCACCCGCGCCACCTCCGGCCGGCGGGCCAGCCAGGCCCGCACCACCGGGCCGCCGTCCACCTCGACCGCGTTGACCAGGTAGTACGACACCGGGTCGAGGCGCAGCCGGTCCAACCCCCGCAGCAGGTCACCCTGGCTCTGCTCGGCGGTCGACACCAGCCGCCGGTAGACCTCCGCCGCGCGAGCGTCCCGCCCGGCCCGACCCGGCGCGGCGGCCGGAAGATCGCTCAGGTCGGCCTGCGTACGCAGCACCACGAACAGCCGCTCGCCGTACAGACCCGGCTGACCGGGGCCGAGGTCGACCACCCCGAACGCCACCAGCAGCACCACGGCCGTCACCGCGGCGACCCGCCTGTTCGGGGTGCGTGCCGTCGGCCGGGCGAGCAGCACCCCGTACCCGATGGCGACCACTACCGCGACGGCGAGCCCGACGCCGGCGGCGGCCGCCACCCAGAACGGGATGTCCCGGGTGCCGACCAGCAGCAGGCTGATCTCTTCCGGGTCGGTGAAGGCCAGCGGGCCGAGCGCGGCCAGGCCCACGAGCCAGCCGGTCGCCGTGCGGACGGCGCGGGTGGCGGCGGCCGGGTCGGCGGTGGCTGGGTCGGTGGTGGCCGGATTGGTGGTGGCCGGGTCGGCGGTGGGCCGCCAGGTCGCGGCCCAGAGCGCGGCCAGCGCGAAACCCACCGGCGGCAGTGTCAGCAGCGCGGGCAACTGCGCGCCGGACTGCCCGGTCCCGGCCGCTAGCAGCAGCAGCGCCACCCCGGCGACCAGGCCACCGACCAGCACCAGCCGAGCCGGCCGGGGCGGTCGCCCGACCGCGAACGGGGACCAGAAGGGGGCGTCCAGCACAGTCGCGGCCAGCACCCCGAGCGCGGCGGCCGCCAGCAGCGCGAGCGCGGTCTCCAGGAGACCGCCCAGCGCGCCCAGCCAGGCCCACGGCAGCAGCAGCGCCAAACCGGCGGCGACAGCGAGCAGCGGCACCGGGCCTGGTTGGCGCACGCGCCGTCCGACCGGCTCCGCGTTCCCGGTGGCCTGGGGCCGTGTGGTGTCGCCGTTTCCGGTCGCCTGGGGCCGTGTGGTGTCGCCGTTTCCGGTGGGTGCCGGGCCGCCGACCGAGCCGACCAGCCCGGGGTACGCCCACCGGCGCGCCGACCAGCGCACGGCGAGCGCGCCGATCAGCGCGGCGCCGGCCAGCGCGCCGAGGTACGCCTCATGGTGCACCGGCGGCACGACCCGCAGCAGTGTCAGCACGCCGAGCGCGAGTGCCCCGATCAACCAGGCCCGCCCGGTGGCCCGGACCGCGCCCGACCGGGGCAGGAGGGCCAGCAGCAGGGCGGGTGTGCCGGCCAGCACGACGGTGGCCAGGCCGAGCACCGGCCAGAGCCAGCCGAGCCGGTCGCGTCCGAAGCCCAGCAGCACCTGGTCGGTGAGCCAGCCACCGGTCTGGGTGCCCACTGTGACCGCAACCGTCCAACAGCCGACGAGCACGGCCGCGACCACCGGCCACGGGGAACTGCGGTCGCTGAAGCCGGGGTGCACAGGTTGACCTTGCATCCGAGAACCTTACGACTAGGACGGAGGGTTTCGACCCGACCGTCGGGTTCCGGGGCTTCGAACAACCGAGCGGTCGGCGTGGGCCGGGTGGCGAGACGTGTCGCGCGCTTCGGAGCAGGTAGGCGCGGTGCGGGGCGGGCGGCGAATGTCGACACGGTGGCTCGACGGTTACGGTGGACGGGTGCGCGACCCCAATGTCTCCCGATCCGTCGCCGGTCAGCTCTCACCGGTCCGCCGTGCGTCCGACCTGCGTCGACTGCGTGCCGAACGCTTCGACGTGCTCGTCATCGGGGGCGGGGTGACCGGAGCCGGTGCCGCCCTGGACGCGGCGTCCCGTGGCCTGAAGGTGGCGCTGGTCGAGGCGCGTGACCTTGCCGCCGGGACCTCCAGCCGGTCCAGCAAACTCATCCACGGTGGCCTGCGCTACCTGGAGCAGTTGGAGTTCCACCTGGTCCACGAGGCGCTCACCGAACGCGGCCTGCTGGCCACCCGGCTCGCGCCGCACCTGGTACGCCCGGTGCCGATCATGGTGCCGCTGCCGGCCGGGCGGGGCCTGCGGGACCTGCCGGCCCGGTTCTTCCGCCGCTCGTACTACGGCGCCGGGGTGGCCGCGTACGACGCCTTCGCCGGGATCTTCGGCGGTGGCCGGGGCATGCCCCTGCACCGTCACCTGACCCGGGAGGGCGCCCGGCGGATCTTCCCGAGTCTGCGGGCCGACGCGCTGGCCGGGGCGATCCGCTACTACGACGGGCAGGTCGACGACGCCCGGCTGGTGGTGACCCTGGCCCGTACCGCCGCCAGCCTCGGCGCCACTGTGGTGAGCAGTGCTCGCGCCGTCGGCCTGATCCGGCAGGCGCGCGAGGTGACCGGCGTCCGCGTCCGGGACCTGGAGGCGCCGCCGGGCTCGCCGGACGCGGAGTTCGAGGTGCATGCCCGCACCGTCATCGCCGCCACCGGCGTGTGGAGCGACGACATGTCCCGGATGCTCAACGACGTCGGCCTGCGGCCCGGCGTCCGGGTGCGCGCCTCCAAGGGGGTGCACCTGGTGGTGCCCCGCTCGGCGATCACCGGCGAGACGGGGCTCATCCTGCGTACGGCGAGTTCGGTGCTCTTCGTCATCCCGTGGGGCGGGCACTGGATCATCGGCACCACCGACACCGACTGGCGGCTGGACCGTTCCCACCCGGCCGCCTCGGCCCGCGACATCGACTACCTCCTCCAGCAGGTGAACACCGTGCTGGACCGGCCGCTGACCACCGCCGACATCGAGGGGGTGTACGCCGGGCTGCGGCCGCTGCTGGCCGGCGAGGCCGACTCGACCTCGAAGCTCTCCCGGGAGCACGCGGTCTTCGAGCCGATGCTCGGGCTGTTGCTGGTGGCCGGCGGCAAGTACACGACGTACCGGGTGATGGCGTCCGACGTGGTCGACCGGGCCGCGCGTCGGCTCGGCGGCGCCCGCGCGTCGCGTACCGCCGATCTGCCGTTGCTCGGCGCCGACGGGTACCCGTCGATGTGGCGGGACCGGGCCGACCTGGCTCGTCGGCACGGCGTGCCGGTGGGCGTGGTGGAGCACCTGCTGGAGCGGTACGGCACCCTCACCCTGGACCTGCTGGCGCTTGTCGACGCCGATCCTCTGCTGGCGTCTCCGCTGGCCGGTGCTCCGGAGTATCTGGCGGCGGAGGTCGCCTACGCGGCGCGGGCCGAGGGCGCGCTGCACCTGGAGGACGTGCTGACCCGGCGGACCCGGATCTCGTTCGAGACCAGCCACCGGGGGCTGGAGTCGGCGGAGCACACCGCCGAGTTGATGGGCGCGGTGCTCGGTTGGGACGCGGCCACCCGGGCACGCGAGGTCGAGCACTACCGCGCCCGGGTGGAGGCGGAGCGGCAGTCCCAGTTGATGCCGGACGACGCGGCGGCGGACGCGGCCCGCCTCGGTGCTCCGGACGTCCGGGGTTACGCGGCTGACCGGGGCGATGACGATCAGGCGGAGCTGCGCCCGTCCGCTCGATGACGAATTGCGACGTTACCGATGGGTAACCATCGATACCGGCCCGGATGGTGGTTTCGAACGCTACCTACGGTGGGGTAGGTTTCCGCGCGTGCTACCCCGCGCGCGCCCTCGTCTGCTCGTACCCCTGCTCGCCGTCGCGCTCGTCGGCGCCCTGACCGGGTGCTCGCTCTTCGACGGAGACAAGCCGAGCACCCCGGTGGCGCAACCGACCGCCGGCACGGCGGGTGGCGGATCGCAGTTGGAGATCCCCACCACTGTCGCCGCCGGTCAGGTCAGCCTGCTCCAGCGGCTCGGCGAAGACGGGCCGATGCGCTCCCTGAGCGTCGAGCGGAACGGCGCGTGGCAGTGCGTCGACTGCGCCGGCGACGGCGTGACCTCCCGCGGCACCCTCGCACCGGAGCTGACCGAACGGCTCCAGGTGCTGCTCGCCAACCCGCTGCTGGCCGACGAGACCGATCAGGCCCGGCGGTACCGGACCACCTGCATCGACGCGCTGACGTCCAGCCTCATCACCTCGACCGGGCTGATCACCTCGCAGGACTGCCCTGGTGAGGAGCTCACGCCGGTCGCCGGGGAGATCCTGCTGCTGCTCACCCAGGCGACCCCGGCCGAGGTCAAGGGCTGACCGCAGCCGGTCAGAGCACCTTGCCCGGGTTGAGCAGGCCGGC
>NZ_JBEZGJ010000213.1:0-10899 GCF_040649965.1 Micromonospora sp. NPDC048843 | reverse complement strand
TCTACGGGGCGGAAATACATGGTCGGGCGGGCACGCCTCATGCTGCCCGGATCGACTGGTTTCGGTGCCGTTGTGCTGGTCCTCCTGTAAACGCCACCGTCGCACTGGATATACCTGCTCGGGCCCGCCGCGCGCTCCGATGTCGAGGGCAACACATCGAAATCGGTCTTGACGCGCGACGGGCAACGCCAGTACCTTTTGATCACGATGACAGCGTGATCCACCACCAACATCGCCAGATGGCGATCATCCTCTGGCAGGGATGGTCTGTTGAGATTTCGGACGCGATCGGTTCCTGGCAACGAGCCAGCCCGCCGCAATCGCGTGCGGTCGTCCGATATGGACGTAAGGGAGCGAACTACGACGTTGTGGTCGTGACGCTAAGTTCCAGGAGCCGAGGGTCGTGGCTCCTGGCGGCGACGGGCCATATTGCTGCGGCCGATGTTCCGCTCTAACGGGGGAAGGCGTGACGGGCCTTGGACTTCGATATTTCCACCGCGCAAAAAAAGCGCTACGACGAGATTTTCGCCGCCGCGCGTGACCTAGGTCATGCCAGCGTCGGCGGCCATTTCACCCGCGAGGAGTGGCGGGCGGTGGCGTGTGTCGGTCTGACCGGGCTGTGCCTGCCGGCCGAGCACGGCGGGACAGGTCTCGGCGCGCTGGACACGGCGCTGTGTATCGAGGCATTTGGTCGCGGCTGTTCCGAGACAGGGCTGGTCTTTGCGGTCAGCGCGCACCTGCTGGCCTGCGCGGTGCCGATCCGGGACTTCGCTGCTGACGAGGTTCGGGGTCAGTTGTTGACCGGACTCAGTTCGGGCGAGCTGGTCGCGGCAAACGCGATGACCGAGGACGGGGCCGGCTCGGACGTGGGCCTGTTGACCGCCACCGCCGTCCGCGACGGCGACATGTACATCCTGGACGGCGAAAAGTCGTTTGCGAGCAACGGCCCCATGGCTGATGTGTTTGTGACCTACGCGGTCACTGATCCCGCCGGTGGATTCCTCGGCGTCACGGCCTTCGCTGTCCCACGCACCGCCGACGGCCTGAAGGTCGGGGACCCCTTCGAAAAAATGGGCCTTGGCAGCTGCCCTGCGTCGCGGGTGCGGTTCCAGAGCTGCCGGGTGCCGGCATCTCACCGGCTGGGGGAGGAAGGTCAGGGCAGCGCCATATTTCAGCACTCGATGGGCTGGGAACGCGCGTGCCTGTTCGCCGGTTACGTAGGCCTGATGGAGCGGCAGCTGCAGCAATGCGTCGAGCACGCCCGCTCACGTCGACAATTCGGCAGACCCATCGGCGAGTTCCAAGCAATCTCACACCGCATCGCGACCATGCGTCAGCGACTTGAAGCAAGCCGCTTGCTGCTGTACCGGGCATGTTGGCTGCTGGACCGCGGTCGTGACCACGTCGAGGCGGCGTCGCTGGCCAAGGTGGCCGTCTCCGAAGCAGCGGTCGCCAACAGTCTTGACGCGGTGCAGATCTTCGGCGGTTCCGGCTACCTCACCCCCACTGGGGTGGAGCAGCAGCTCCGCGACAGCGTGCCGAGCACAATTTTTTCCGGTACCAACGAGATCCAGCGGGAGATCATAGCCAGGGCGGTGGGGCTGTGAGCCTTCACCAACTCGTCATCGACGCCGCCGTGAAGGACCCAGACAACCTCGCCGTAGTGGGACCGGACGGTGCTTTGACGTACGGTTCCCTGGACCGCAGAGCCGACGCGTTGGCCGCCCGGCTGCGTGCCGTCGGTGTTGGGCGCGGCGACCGGGTCATCATCTGGGCGGACAAGTCCCCCACAGTGGTCGTGGCGATGCAGGCCGTGCTGCGGATGGCCGCCGCGTACGTCCCCTGCGAGGGGACCACGCCGTCGGCGCGGGTGGCCACCATCGCCCGAGACTGCCAGGCGCGTGCTGTGCTCACCACACCGGAAGGCATGGCACACGTCCGCGCCGCCCTCGGCGCCGATGTCACCTGCCTTCCTCTGACCGTCGAATTGACCGACCCGGCCGACCCGGTCAACCAGGCGGTGAACGACGATGACCTCGCGTACATCCTGTACACCTCGGGCTCGACAGGCACTCCAAAAGGCGTGTGCATCAGCCACGGCAACGCGCGCGCGTTCGTCGACTGGGTCGTTGACGAACTGCGGCCGGGTCCGCAGGACCGGTTCGCCAACCACGCACCACTGACCTTCGACCTGTCGGTGCTGGACCTCTACGCGGCGTTCGCCGCCGGCGCCTGCGTGCACCTGATCGCGGGGCAGTTGGCCTACGCACCCACCCAGCTCGTGGAGTTCCTCCACCGAGAAAAGATCAGCATCTGGTACTCCGTGCCCTCCGCCCTCGCCCTGATGATCCGCGACGGACGGCTGCTGGATGGCCCCCCACCTGGACCGTTACGCGCCGTCCTGTTCGCCGGCGAACCCTTTCCGATCACATACGTCCGGCGACTGGCGGACTGGACCCCTGCGCGGCTGCTGAATCTCTACGGTCCGACCGAAACGAACGTATGCACCTTCCATGAGGTGGCACCGGACGACCTAGACCGGATCCTTCCCGTGCCGATCGGAAGGGCCACCTGCGGCGACCGGGTATGGGCTCAGCGACCTGACGGCGGGATCGCCGACCCAGGCCAGGAGGGCGAACTGGTCGTCGATGGACCGACCGTAATGCTCGGCTACTGGGGCCGCCCACGGCACCAGGGGCCATATCCCACCGGCGACATCGTGCGCGTACTGCCCGGCGACGTGTTCGAGTACGTCGGCCGACGCGACCAGATGGTCAAGGTGCGAGGTCATCGCATCGAACTCGGCGAAGTAGAGGCTGCTCTCACCGCCCACGGCGATGTCGCCGAGGCCGGCGTTGTCGTCGTCGGCGCAGGCATGGACGCCCAACTCACCGCGTTCGTGGTGCCACAGCCAGGTCGGCAGCCCGGGGTCCTGGCCCTCAAGGGGCACTGCGCCGTGCGGCTGCCCCGCTACATGCTGCCCGATCAGGTACGTCTGCTGGCCCGACTGCCACGCACCGGTAACGGCAAGCTCGACCGGGTCGGACTAACGACCCTCGCCTCCCAGCAGGCCGCACCGCCGGAGACCCGATGAACGCCCGCGAAGCGGCCATGGCCATCCCTGGGCGGGCGCCACCATGGTCGGTCGACTGGCGGCCCGGGTAGGAACAAGCCCGTTCCGTCCGTCCCGCCGTCGCTCACCCCGCGCAGCAAGCATGAAGCACAAGGCGACACCGGCCACGGATACGCCGCTACGCCCGGCCGGTTCCAGCGCCACAGGCAAAGCCGACAAGCAAACCCTGGGGAAGGGATACCAGATGACCGGTGACGACGTATCGGCTCGGATCACGGCCTATATACGAGAACGGTTTCTCGACGGGGACCCACAAGGTGAGCTGCGGGTGGACACCCCGCTGCTCGAATGGGGAGTCCTGAACTCGATGAACACGGCGTTGCTGTTGATGTTCATCCGGGAGGAACTCGGCACGCCCGTGCCGGCCAGGAACGTCAACGCCAAGTACTTCAAGAACATCGCCACCATCACTGCCATGGTGCTGGACCTGGCACGGGAGCAGCAGACGACCGGCGTGGGAACGGAGTGACTGTCGCATGAAGCCTGACTACGACGTTGTGATTATCGGTGGTGGGCCGGCAGGCTCATGCGCCGCTGCCTACCTGGTAAAAGGCGGCCTTTCCGTCGCACTGTTCGAGGGAGAGACTTTTCCCCGCGAGCACGTGGGGGAGTCGCTGGTTCCGGCAACCACCCGGGTGCTGAGCGAAATCGGCGCCATGCCGAAGGTCGACGCGGCGGGCTTCCCCCGCAAGTACGGCGCTGCCTGGACCTCGGCGGAGTCGCGTAACATCGTCACGAACGACTTCAGCAAGTTGGCGCATGACTTCGGGGCCGCGGAGATTCTGTTCAATGAACGGGATCAGCCAGGCGTTGACCGTGACTACACCTATCACGTGGATCGCGGGCGGTTCGACCAAATCCTGCTCGACCACGCCGAGAGCCTTGGCGCGGCGGTGTCGCAGGGCACCCGCGTGCTGCGGGCCGACTTTGACAACCCAGACCGCGTGTCCGTCACTTGCCGTAATGCCTCCGGCGAATTCGACGTCTCGGCACGGATGCTGGTCGACGCCTCCGGTCGGCAGACGATGCTCGGCCGGCAGTTGAAGATTAAGGTACCGGATCCGGTCTTCGACCAATACGCCATTCACGCATGGTTCGAGGGCCTGGATCGGACGGCGCTGACCGTCAACACCGCCAAAGCCGACTACATCTACATCCATTTTCTCCCGATCAAGGACACCTGGGTCTGGCAGATCCCGATCACCGACACGATCACCAGCGTCGGGGTGGTGACCCAGAAGCATCGCTTCGCCTCGGCGAACACCGACCGCGAGAAGTTCTTCTGGGACTTTGTCGCCAGCCGTCCCGAGTTGGCCGACGCGCTGAAGCAGGCCAGCCAGGTACGGCCGTTCAAGGTCGAGGCCGACTACAGCTACGCAATGGAGCAGATCAGCGGCGACCGGTTCGTCATGATCGGCGACGCTGCCCGATTCGTCGACCCGATCTTCTCTAGCGGTGTGAGCGTGGCGATGGCCAGCGCCCGGTTCGCCAGCCAGGACATCATCGCTGCCCATGAAGCCGGCGACTTCTCCCGGGCCCGGTTCGCCAGCTTCGAACGAACCATCCGCAACGGCGTACGCAACTGGTACGAGTTCATTTCGGTGTACTACCGCCTGAACATCTTGTTCACCTCGTTCGTGCAGGACCCCCGTTACCGGCTGGACGTCGTCCGTCTTCTGCAGGGTGACCTGTACGACGAGGAGGAACCGAAGGTGCTGCGGGCCATGCGGGAAACGGTGACAGACGTGGAAAATGACCCCACTCACCTGTGGCACCCGTATCTGGGTACGCTGCGCGCCCCGACCGCAGCGCCCATGTTCTAGCCAGGCCGAGCCACATCTGGCTCGTTGCGCCGGCGCACGCACCAGCCCGTGTATGACGGGCGGCGGTCGGGCCGGTAGCGGTCAGAGCCGTGGCTACGGGTCTGGTTGGAAGTTGGCGCGCGCCGACGTCCGCAGGGGCATCGGTCAGCTCTCCACGACCAGCACACTTTCGGTGCCGGACCTGGTGTGACAGTCATGCCAGGTCCGGCATCCGAGACACCGAAGTAGGCAACCGACACGGCGGCGGCTACCCGCACGCCAGCCCGTCGACTCGTCCCCACCCTGGCCGGTCTCGTCCTTTCCGGGAGGCACACGCATCATGGCCACCCTCGCTGCTACACCATCGGCGACCGCTGAACCCATCGCCGTCGTCGGTATCGGCTGTCGATACCCCGGGAACGTGCGTGATCTGGACTCATTCGGCGCCATCCTGGCCGGTCCCGACAGTCTCGTCACCGATGTGCCCGCAGACAGGTGGGGACCGGAGTTCTCGGACCCGACGCGCTCCCGGCCAGGCACCACGTCCAGCCACGTGGGCACCTTTCTGGACGGCATCGACCGGTTCGACCCCGCGTATTTCGGTATCGCGCCCAGAGAGGCGGGCGCCCTCGATCCGCAGCAGCGGATGATCTTGCAGGTCGCTTGGGAAGCGATGAGCGACTCGGGCCGGCCTCGAGACGCCTGGGAAGCAACCCGCACCGCCACGTACGTCGGCATCCTGGCCAACGACTATGCCCTGCTGCACAGCAAGACGCTGGGAATCGCCGGGATCGGGCCGCACTACGCTCCCGGCACCGAGTTCAGCTTTGCTGCTGGTCGGCTGGCGCACGCCTTCGATCTGCGGGGTGCCGCAGCGGCTGTGGATACAGCCTGCTCCTCGTCGCTGTTCGCCGTGCAGATGGCCTGCCAGAGCCTGCGCAGCGGGGACAGCGACGTCGCCCTCGCCGGCGGCGTCAACCTGATGATCGCACCCGAGCTGAGCGTGTTCATGAGCCGGGTCGGGGCGATCTCCCCAACGGGCCGGTGTCGACCGTTCCACCCCGGCGCCGACGGGGTGATTCGCGGCGAGGGGTGCGGCTTCGTGGTCCTCAAACGGCTGTCCGACGCGGTCGCCGACCGCGACCGAATCTACGCCACCCTACGCGGGTGGGCGGTGAACCAGGACGGACACAGCCTGGGCGTCACCGCACCCAACGCGGCGGCGCAGATCGACCTACACCTGGCAGCCCTACGGCATGCCGGCCTCGGCCCGGACGACATCGACTTCGTCGAGGCCCACGGCACCGGAACCCCGCTGGGCGACCAAATGGAACTCCTCGCCCTCGCCGAGGCATACCAAACCCGGGCGCGGACAGCACCGCCGGTGCTGGTCGGTTCCAGCAAAGCGGTGTTCGGACACACCGACGCGGCTGCCGGCGTGACCGGGTTACTCAAGGCGCTGTGGATCGTGAACGCCGCCCGCGTGCCTGGCCAACCCGACCTTGATCAGCTCACGTCGGCGGTGGATTGGGAAAGTGCCCGGATCGCCGTTCCAACGGTCGGTGTTGACCTGTCAGACCTGTTGCGGCCGGTCCGCGCCGGCGTGAGCTCCTTCGGCCTCAGCGGCACCAACGTGCACGTGATCGTCGAAGCCGCCCCTAATCACGAGCGTGTGGCCACCCCGCCGATGGGTCCCTACGTGCTACTGGCGTCGGCCACCCATGAGCAGGGCCTGGTGGAACAGATCGCGCTCACGCGGCAGCGAGTCCCCGACAACCGTGACGACCTGGCGGACCTGCAGGCATCGGCGGCGACCCGCCGCACCCACGAAACCCACCGTTTCGCCGCCGTCGCCGCTGGCCCCACCGAAATGCTCGCCGCGCTCGGCGACCCCCGCCAGCTACCTGAAGGCGCCTACACCGGGACTGTTGATCCCGGCAATGTGCCCCCACCGGTATTCGTCTACTCCGGGCAGGGGTCCCAGTGGGCAGGCATGGCCACCGACCTGTACGACACGGTGCCGCTCATCCGAGACACGCTCGACGAGTGTGACGCGCTGATCCGCGACCACGTTTCTTGGAGTCTCGTTGAAGAGCTTCGCCGGACCTCGGACACCGCACTGGATCGCACGGACATCACCCAGCCGGCGATCTTCGCCGTACAGGTCGCACTCACACGGTGGTTGGCTCAATTGGGGGTCCGGCCGGTGGCGGTCCTTGGGCACAGCGTCGGCGAGGTCGCCGCGGCCCACACCGCCGGTTGCCTGACGCTGGCCGACGCCGTCGCCCTGATCGTGCACCGCGGGCAGATCCTGCATGAGACCGCTGGTGCGGGCCGGATGCTGGCGGTGGACGCGGCACGAGCCGACGTCGAGGAGGTCTTGACGAACATCGGTGGCGGGGTCGTCGTTGCCGCGGTAAACGGGCCGGCCTCTGTGGTGGTGGCCGGGCCGGTCGAGGCCATCGACGCCGCGCATGCCGTCCTCATGCAGCGGGGTGTGCGGTGCAAGCGCCTCGAGTTGGACTACGCGTTCCACAGCCCGGTCGTGGCCGACTGCGGACCGCAGCTCGCCGCTGCGATCAGCACCCTGGCTTCCAGCCCGGCGGCGCTGCGGATGCTGTCCACCGTGCAACCGGACACCGACTTGGAGCAGGCCGATGCCACCTACTGGGGCCGCAACATCAGCCACCCAGTGCTCATGTGGCCAGCCATTGACCGGCTGCTGAGCAGCAGCGATCACACCCTTGTTGAGATCGGCGCCCATCCTGTCCTTACTCGCCCTCTGACCGAGGCGGTCCGCCACCGCGGCCGGAAGGGTCGGGTGCTCGCCACCCTTCGCCGTGGCGAACCCGGACCGCTCGGGCTGCGCAAGGCTCTGGCCCAATTGCACGTCGCCGGGGTCCCGGTCGATTGGGAAAAGGCCACTGGCCGGCCCAACCGGTACCGATCGCTACCGGTTCCGTCGTGGGCAGGCGAGCCGTACTGGCTGCCAGGGGTGCCGCGTGGCCGGCAAGACGGCGGTGCTGCACCAGCGCAGGTGAGGCTGAGCCTGCTCGACGCCTCAGGCGGCGTCATCACTGAGATGCTCGCCCAACCGACACCGGCCGCCGCGCCCGCTACGACACTTGGGGCCGCCCCTGCGCCGGCGGTCCCGTCCGTCCTGGCATCCACCGCAGCCCTGCCGGCCCCGACGGCGGCGGCCATCCCACCGGTCGCACCAGCTACCGTCGCACCACCTGCCGCTGCAGCTGAAGCAGCCACGCCGAGCCGGGGCGTGGTCGACGACGTGGACGCCATTGTCCGTATCGTCCTCGGCCTGCCTGACAGCGAGCTGCTGCCCCGCCGCCGTGGGCTGTTTGAGCAGGGCATGGACTCCTTGACTGCGGTGGAGTTGCGTACCCGTCTGGAGGCTGCGTTCGACCTCACGCTGCCGGCCACGGTCGTGTTCGAGCACCCCACCGTCGGCGCCCTTGCCGCGTACCTTTCCGAGCTGCTAGCGGCGCGGCCCGCGCCCGCCCTGACCACAACACCCGGCTCAGTCGAGGCGATAGGCGATGACGATGCCAACGCCCGAGCAGCAGCGGGTTATATCGAGGATTCTCGACCAGATGCCGACGCTGTCGCGGTGGTCGGAGTCGCCTGCCGATTGCCGGGGGCCGCCGATCCGGAGCAACTATGGCGGCTGCTGACCGAGGGCCGGCATGCCATCGGCGACCTGCCGGCCGACCGGCGTAATGATCCGATCTGGGCCGAGGCCGGACCGAACGTGCCCACTCGCGGCGGCTACCTCCCCGACGTCACCGGTTTCGACGCCGACTTTTTCCGCATCTCACCGCGGGAGGCCAGGTCGCTGGATCCGCAGCAACGGCTCATGCTCGAGGTCGCCTGGGAAGCCCTCGAGGACGCTGGTCACCCGGCCGTAGCCCTGCACGACCAACCTGTCGGGGTGTATCTCGGCTTGAACACCGCCGATTACCAGCAACTGTTGACCCGCGACATGCGCCAGGTGGACCATTTCTACGGCACCGGAACCTCGTTCGCCGCCACCGCCGGACGCCTGTCGTACTTCCTCGGCCTGCGCGGACCCAGCATCGCCGTCGACACCGCCTGCTCGGCGTCGTTGACCGCGGTCCACCTGGCCTGTCAAGGCCTGCGCGACGGCGACTGCGACATCGCAGTCGTCGGCGGCGCCAATGTGATCGTCGCCCCCACCGTGTCGGTGTCCATGTCCGCGGCCGCTGCCCTGGCGCCTGACGGGCGGTGCAAGACATTCGACGACGACGCCGACGGCTACGGCCGAGGTGAAGGCGCGGTCGCCCTTATCCTTAAGCCCTTGTCGGCGGCGACCCGCGACGGCGACCGCGTCTACGCCGTGCTGCGCGGCAGTGCGGTCAACCAGGACGGCGCCAGCGGCGGGATGACGGTGCCCAGCGCTGCCGCTCAGACCGCCGTCGTTCGGCAAGCCCTCCGTCGGGCAGGGTGGGAGCCGCACGAGGTCGACTATGTGGAGGCGCACGGCACCGGCACACCGCTGGGCGATCCGATCGAGGTGCGCGCGCTCGCCGCCGCTCTCGGGCCTGGCCGTAGCCCGGCCACACCTCTGCTGGTCGGCTCCGCCAAGGCGAACCTCGGGCATTTAGAGGCCGCGGCCGGCGCGGCCGGACTCCTCAAGGTCATCCTCGCCCTGCATCACGGCGAGATCCCACCCCACCCGATCAACAAGCCCTCGACCCGCATCGACTGGAACTCCCTGCCGATCACCCTCGCGGCCAGGCGGCAGGACTGGCCTCAACGGCATCGCCCGGCGAGGGCCGGGGTCAGCGCGTTCGGGTTCAGCGGGAGCAATGCCCATGTCCTGGTCGAACAGGTGCCGCAGCCGGCCACGCCAGCACCCGGACCCGGACCTGGCCGCACCATGCCATATGTGCTGCCGGTCACCGCCGCCACACCTACGGCGCTGGCCGCAGCCGCTGGCCGAATGGCCAACCAGCTTCGTGCCGGATCTGACGACCTCGATGACCTCGTTTACACAGCCGCGTTCCGCCGCTCCCGGCTTTCGCACCGACTTGCCGCCGTAGGGCAGACCGCCGCCGACCTAGCCGCAGTCCTCCAAATGGCAGCCGACGGCGCCACCGACCCTCGAGTGCGCGTCGGTCACGTCGTCGATGACGAGCCCACCCCAGTGGCGTTCTGGTACGGCCCGGATCTTCCTCCCACCGCACTGCGCATCCGACTGCTCGGGTCGGGCGAGTACCGCACCGCACTGGACACCTGCGCGCAGACGCTCTCCACCATCACCGGCACCAGCCACGACCTGAACACCGAACCACCGGTAGAGCTCCGTGCCGCGTACCTGTTCTGTTACCACGTCGCGGCGACCATGCTGTGGACCACGGTCGGGGTCCACGCCCACGCCGTCATCGGGCTTGGCGCGGGCCAGGTCAGCGCAGCCTGGGCTGCCGGCCAAATCACCACGACGGACGCGCTGCGGATCCTCACCCACCGTGACAGCGGCATGCAGCTGCGGCCCGGGCGGATACCCGTCCTGCCAGTCGAACACGTGCAGCCCGCCACCACCACCGACGAGCTGACACGCCGGCTGACCCCTGACCCCAACCCGCCCGTGAGCGGAACAGCCCTACAGAGCCTCACCGACAGGCTCGCTGATGCCGACCTCGACCGGGTCATCGACACCCTGCTCGGCGAACTGCCCCGCCCGCTCGGTAACCAGGTCGACATCGCGGTCAACGCCGACGACCCACTGCTTCGACTCGCGCTGACCGCGGCCGAACTGTTCGTTACCGGCGGCATACGCGCCGCTGCATCGGGATCGGGGCGGCGGCCGGTAACTCTGCCCGCCTACCCGTGGGAACACCGCCCGTACTGGTACCGGGAACACGTGAGCGGCTTCCTTTCGCTGACGCCGTGGGTACTGGCTGGGCCGAGCCGGGCGGCGGTGCGCGG
>NZ_JBEZGJ010000212.1:0-11002 GCF_040649965.1 Micromonospora sp. NPDC048843 | reverse complement strand
CGTTCATCGCCGCGTACAGGTCCTTTTCGAACTGTTCGGAATCCTCGGCACAGCCGCGTGGGCCGCTGTGCCGCGTGGGCCGCTGTGCCGCGTGGGCCGCGCGGCGGCTGCGGTGCCCGTTCTCCCTGCCGGCGGCGAGTCGGGCGGCATCGTTTCGCCTGAACCGGCCCCGGGTAGCACTCTGGTCAGGTGAGCTGCGCCGACCCGGGGGAGGACCGATGCAGAGCCGGCTACGGGTGCAGGGGCATCCGATCCAACCGATGCTGGTGACGTTCCCGCTCGGGCTCTTCGTCAGCGCCACCGTCTTCGACCTCACCGACGTGATCGGGGGGCCCGCGTTCCTCGGCGAGGTCGGCTACTGGACCGGCGTCGCCGCCCTCGTCGCCGCCGCGCTGACCGCCGTGGCCGGCATGGTCGACCTGTGGGACGTGCCGGGCGACCGTACCCGCCGTACCGCAGTCGCCTTCAACCTCGTGAACGCGGTGATGGCCGCCATGTTCCTGCTCACCTGCCTGGTCCGGTCACACTCCCCACAGCGCGGCGCGTCGGTCGCGATCCTGGTCACCGAACTGGTCGCGCTGGCCGTCGGCGGGGTCGGCGTGCACCTGGGCGCACGGCTGATGCGTCAGTTCGACAGCGGCCGCGTGGAGGCCGGCGGCCTGGACGCGCTGGCCGGCTCCACCGGCGAGATCGCCCGCCCCTGACCGGCCTGCCCGACCTGCCCGCCCTGCCCGCCCTGCCCGCCCTGCCCGACCCGCCCTGCCCGGCTCGCCCTGCCCGGCCCGCCCTGACCGGCCCGCCGTGACCCGATCCGCCCGGCGGGTCCGCTCGACCCGCGGCCCGGCGCTCGGCTGGTTGGTGGGGCTGGTGCGCGGGGCCGGCACCCGTGTGACTGGTCGGTCTACCATCCCCGGATGGCCTCCTCTCTGGACACGCTTCCGAAGATCGGCGCGCCCGCCGCCCGGGCCCTGCACGGCGCCGGCTACACCGCGCTGCGCCAGCTCGCGGGCGTTCCCCGGGCGGACCTGGCCAAGCTGCACGGCATGGGCCCGAAGGCGCTCGGGATCCTCCAGACCGCCCTCGAGGAGCACGGGCTCGGCCTCGGCTGAGATCCACCGCGGACGCCCGCCGGGCGGCGGCAAATGGGTTGCCGGCCGGGTGGCCGCCCGCGAGGCTGACCGCCATGACCGCTGAGCGTGACGCCGAGAACCTGATCGCGGAGGCCGCCGCCGCGCCCGTCGATGGTTGGGGCTTCGGCTGGCTGGCCGGCCGGGCCACCGAGGAGCGTCCACCCTGGGGGTACGTCCGGCTGGTTGCCGACCGGATGGCGCGGGCCGACGCGGCGCTGGACGTGGACACCGGCGGCGGGGAGGTGCTCGCCGAGGTGCCGCGTCCGCCGAAGCTGTTGACGGCGACCGAGGCGTGGCCGCCGAACGTGGAGGTCGCCCGCCGGACCCTGCGTCGGGTCGGCGCGTCGGTGGTCGCTGTCGCGCCGGACGGGCCGCTGCCGTTTCGCGACGCCTCGTTCGACCTGGTGGTCAGTCGGCATCCGGTGCGTACCGACTGGGTTCAGACGGCGCGGGTGCTGCGGCCGGGCGGGACGTTCCTGTCGCAGCAGATCGGGGCCGGCACGATGCGGGAGCTGAGTGAGGCGATCCTCGGGCCGTTGCCGCCGCCGACCCACCGGCACCCCGAGCACGCGGTCGCCGCCGCCGAAGCTGCCGGCCTGCGGGTGGTCGACCTGCGTCGGGCCACGCTGCGGGCGACCTTCGCCGACATCGGCGCGGTCGTCTGGTTCCTGCGCAAGGTGATCTGGACGGTGCCAGGGTTCACTGTCGACCGTTACCGCGCACCACTGCGCGACCTCCACCACCGCATCGCCAACGAGGGCCCCTTCGTCGCCCACGCCCAACGCTTCCTCATCGAGGCCACCCGCCCCTGACGGCCACTCGCCCCCGTCGATCTTGCACTTTCGGTACTAGCGAAAGCCGCCTACCTAGGCAATTCGACCACCGAAACTGCAAGATCGGCGGGGCGAGGGCGCGGGGCGCGAGGGCGCGGGGCGGGGGCGCGGGGCGGGGGATTAGTGGGGGTGGGTTTGGTGGTGGGTTGCTAGGACGTCGGCGCCGAAGTCGCTGGCGGGGCGGCGCAGCACGGTGTGCGCGTGGTTGCCGTCAGCGGTGGTGTTGTCGTACTCGATCAGCAGGTCGTCGCCCTGCACCCGGTAGTAGTGCCGCCGCCCGGGGTGGGTCGGGCCGGCCCAGGCGAAGTGCAGCGGGCCGGCGTCCAGTCGGGTCGCCTCCCGGATGGCCAGTTCGGGCGGCAGCCGGTCGAGGTAGAGGGCTACCACCTGGTCGAGCAGCGCGCGGCCGGTCGGTCCCAGCCGCTCCGCCGGTACGCCGAGGGGCTCCAGCGGCGCGTCGACCCGCCCACGGGTGGCGCTGATGATGTCGGCGGGGGCCTCGTCGGCGATGATCGCGGCGGCCCGCTCGGCGGGGCCCAGCGCGTCGAGCAGGGCGCGGGCCAGGTCCTCCTCGACTCCGAGTGGGCGGGAGACCGGACGGCCGGCGTAGCGGACCGCGGCCGGGTTGGCGCCGAAGAAGATCGGCGCGGGGGAGACCTGACCGTCCACCACTGTCATGTTCACCGACAGGTGGTGCCCTTCGAGTCGCCACGCCCAACGGTCGTCGCGCGCCGGGTCACCGAACACGGCCACCCAGTAGTCGCCGCTGTGTCGCCCGCGCTGCCAGCCCTCGGCCCGGTCCAGCACCTCCTCCAGCGAGATGATCGCCATCGCCTGTGCGTACGCCGAGGGGCTGAGCGCGGTGGCCAGCAACCGGTGCGCGGCCTTGCGAGCGGTGACGTCGAGCTCGGCGAGGCACACGCCCGGTCGGGGTCGGGGCCGGTACTCCAGCCAGCGTCGTGCCGCCTCGTCGTCGAACGAGTGCACGGCGCTCTCGCGGGCGGCGGGGTCGAGCGCGGTCAGCAGCGCGGTCGCGGCGGCCCGCATCTGCTCCGGCAGAGGATCTTCCACCGACCCTGTATACCGGCCGACCGTGCCGGTGTCAGCCGACGCGCAGCAGCTCTGTCATCTCCGGCAGGTCGAAGAAGCGTGCGGTCTCGACGGCCGACGGGTCGCCGTGTGCCGGATCCGCGCCGGCGGCGAGGAGCGCGCGGACCGCTTCGGTGCTGCTGCGGAAGACCGCCGCTGCCAACGCCGTCTGACCTCGGTCGTTGGCTCGGGTGTGGTCGGCGCCGCGGCTGAGCAGGGCGGCCACCGTGTCCGGGTGGGAGTGGTACGCGGCCAGGATGAGCAGCGTGTCGCCCTTGTCGTTGGTGAGGTTGACCGGCAGGCCCGCGTCGATCTGTGCCGCCAGCTCGTCGGTGGCGCCGGCTCGGGCCAGGTCGAACATCCGGTGCGCGAACGCCAGCGTCTCGGCGTCGAGGTTCTCGGTCACCGGTCCAGGATAGGGCGTGTCCGCCGGATCTTCGCCGGCCTACGCCGGGCCCGGACGTCCAGCCGCCTTGCCAGATCGCCGCCGGGGCCCCGTCTCGGCTCGACGAGATCCGGGAGACGCGCCCTGGCCACACCGGTCCTGATAGGTTGCTCGGCCGGCGCGCTGGGGGAGGGGTCCGATGGGTGAGACGGTGTACGTGGGCAACGCGGGCGTCGACGGCGCTACCAACGCTGGTTGGCTGCTCGGGCACTTCGCGCCGCCGGGGGAGATCCGGCACAGCACCGACGTCGAGGTGAAGTGGGGCGTGCATCCCCCCGGGCAGGCTCGGTCGCGGTGGGCGACCGGCGAGGTGCGCACCACTCTGCTCGTACTCGTCGAGGGGTGTTTCCGGGTGGAGTTGCCGGACCGGACGGTACGCCTGTCCGCGCCGGGCGACTACGTGGTGTGGGCCCGTGGGGTGGACCACTCCTGGTTCGCCGAGCGCGCGTCGGTGGTGTTGACAGTGCGCTGGCCCTCGTTGCCGGGCTACCGCGCGGACCCGCCGGTGCTGCGCTGATTCACCCGAGCGGATGAGCTGCGTCCCACTAGACGAAATTACCTACTAAACCTATAGGCTTTGCCGTCTAGAGTACGGGAGCACCCCGCCGAACGACCCGCGAGGAACCGCCATGACGCACCACCGTCCGGAGCCCGACCTGCTCACCGTTGCCGCCGGATGGGCCGACCCGGCCGGCTGGCCGGTCGCCCTGCGGTTCGATCCCGCCGAGCGCTGGTACGCGCGCCTCGCCGTCAGCGACGAACACGAGGTGTGGGCGCTGAGCTGGCTGCCCGGGCAGGGCACCGACCTGCACGACCACGGCGGCTCCTCCGGAGCGTTCCGGGTGGTCAGCGGCGCGCTCACGGAGGAGACGGTCAGCGCCGGTCGACTGCGCCCCCGACTGCTGCCGGCCGACGCGGGCCGCCGCTTCGGCCCCCGGCACGTGCACCGGGTGACCAACCGAGGCGTCGATCCGGCGGTCAGCGTGCACGTCTACCGCCCGGCGCTGCTGCGGATGACCCGCTATCACCTCCTCGACGGGCGGCTGCGGGTCGCCGAGGTCGCCGAGGCCGGTCGGTCCTGGTAGCCGCGCACACCGAGAACCCCTGTCACCGGAAGGAACCGATAATGCAGATAACCGCCGAGCACTGTCCCGCCCCAGTGCCGCCGCCGGGCTCCCGGGGCATCGACGAGATCCTGGCCGCCGCGCGGGCCCGGCTGCGCCGGCTGGACCCGGAGCGGGCGCACCTGGCGTACCGGAGCGGAGCGCTGCTGGTCGACATCCGCCCGGCCGCGCAACGGGCGGCGCACGGCGTGGTCCCGGGCTCGCTCATCGTCGAACGCAACGTGCTGGAGTGGCGCTTCGACCCACGCTGCGCGGCCCGGCTGCCGCAGGCCGTCGGCTATGACGTTCCGGTGGTGATCCTCTGCCAGGAGGGCTACACCTCGTCGTTGGCCGCCGCCGCGTTGCAGGACGTCGGCCTGCACCGGGCCACCGATGTGGTCGGTGGGTTCGCGGCCTGGCGGATCGCCGGCCTGCCGGCCCTCGGCCCGACCCCCCTGCACCACCCCTCTCCCCTCGCGTCCCCGGTCAACGCCGGCCGGACGCGCCGCTGACCGTCACGCCACACCCGGCGTGGCGCGCGTACCGCCACTCAGGAGGCACCATGTCCGTCGTCGCCATCCCCACGCGCCGCCACCCCGGCGTGCGCCCGCCGGCCCGTCCGCGCACCAGCCCGACCCTGACCATCACCCTCGATCTTGTCCCCGGGCCGCTGAGCCCCCGGCTGGCCCGGCTGGTGCAGCTGCTCGGCGAGCTGGCCGAGTCGGGGGAGGGCCAACTGCGTGCCGTGGAGGAGCCCGCGTCGGGGCCGCGACCGACCCCTCGCCCCGCCGCGCCGTCCGCCGCACCGGACCACGTCCGCATCCTGGCCGGCTCGCGGATGGTCCGCCAGGGCGACCGGGTCATTGCGCTGACCCGCATCGAGTACGAGCTGCTGCTCTTCCTGGCCGAGCGGCCCCGCCGGGTCTTCACCCGCCTGCAACTGCTCTCCAGCGTCTGGGGCTACGAGCACGCGGTGGCCCGGACGGTGGACGTGCACGTCCGTCGGCTGCGTGCCAAGCTGGCCGGCTCGGAGGTGGTCACCACCGTCTACGGCGTCGGCTACCGGCTGGCCGACGAGGCCCCGATCAGCGTGGATCACAGCAGCTGAGCCCTGGTCCGGCGGCGATGTGACCGCCTGGTGAACCGGTCGGGGACCCCCGTAACGGGGCATCTCGACGACTCTGCTGTAATCATCAGGCCTCGTACGCAGAGCGAGCATTCGGCTCCGATGTGTTCGTCAATTGTCACATTCATGCAACGCAGCCGCCTCTTGACCCTCGCCCAGGCGCCGGGAAGCATCGATGAAGCGGCGTCCCGGGCCGTGGGGAGATACCCGGACCAGCCCAAGGAGGACCATGTCGGTCAGCCCCGCCTCGTCGCGTGCCGGATGGCATACGTCCCAACCCGCGGTGCCCGGTCGACCTCCCGGCGGCCAGCGTCGCCCGGCGAACACCGCCGCGCCCGTGCTCACAGTGACGCTGTCCATCCCACTGGCCTGTGAGGAGTCGCTGACCCCGGCGGCGCGCCGGCTGTTGGAGGCCGCTCGCGAGATGCTGGAGCGGGGCGAAGGCGTGATCATCGGCTCGGTCCCGGCCGAACGCCGCCCCGACCAGGCACCCGCCAACCGGTCGCCGTCCCGCCCGATCAGCCCGACCATTCCCGCCCTGCACATCCTCGCCTCGTCGCGCTCGGTGCTGCGTGACGAGGAGCCGCTGCCGCTGACCCGGCTGGAGTTCGACCTGCTGCTGCACCTGGTCGCCCACCCGCGCCGGGTGTTCACCCGGCTGCAACTGCTCAACGCCGTCTGGGGCTACGAGCACGCCGGCGTGCGTACCGTCGACGTGCACGTGCGTCGGCTGCGCGGCAAGGTCGGCGTGGACGTCCCGCTCGTCACCACCGTCTACGGCGTGGGCTACCGGCTGGCCGACGACGCCCGGGTCACCATCGACCGCAGCGGCTGACCGGCGGCACCGCCGTACCCGGGTCGGGGCAGGATGGTCCGGTGCGCATCCGTCCCATCTCGCCCGACCTGCTCGTCACCGAGCTGACCGGCCGGCTGGCCGACGCGGCGACAGGCGCCGCGAGCGCCGCCGCCGGGCCCGCCCGGCTGCGGGTGGCAGTGGACGGCGCCCCCGCCGCCGGCGTCGACGACCTGGCTGCGGCGCTGGTCGACCCGCTGCGCGCCCAGGGTCACCCGGTGCTGCACGTCCGCGCCACCGACTTCCTGCGCCCCGCGTCGCTGCGCTTCGAGTTGGGGCGCACCAACCCGGACTCCTTCTACGAGGCATGGGTCGACGAGGCCGGGCTGCGCCGGGAAGTGCTCGACCCGGCCGGTCCGGGCGGCAGCGGCCGGCTGCTTCCGTCGCTCTGGGACGCTGACGCCGACCGGGCCAGCCGCGCCCGCTACGTCGACCTGGCACCCGGCGGTGTCGTCCTGGTCAGCGGTTCGCTGCTGCTCGGCGGCGGCCTGCCCTTCGACGTGACAGTCCACCTGGAGGCGTCTCCGGCGGCGCTGCGCCGGCGCACCGAAGCGGGCCAGCAGTGGGCGTTGCCGGCCTTCGACAGGTACGCCGAGGAGGTCGTCCCGGCGAGCTTCGCCGACGTGGTCGTACGCGTCGACGACCCCCGCCGACCGGCGCTCGTGGAGCCCGGCGGCAACGACTGACAACAACCGAGAATTTGTCGGTTTGCACTGCTGATTCGGCGGGTACTCGCCCGGCTCACAGAGCGCGGGTGATCGCTCGCGCACCGAATGCGACAGTGACCGGGGCCCCGCGCCGCCGGCACCCGGTTCACCTTGAGCCACAGGCCCAGGAAAGGCAGGCAGCGATGCTCGTCCACGACACGGTCGGTACGGCCCGGTCCCAGACGGAGATCGATCAGATCCGACAGTCGCTCCAGGCGCGCTACGACGAGCTGACCGCGGAGTACGACCAGGCGGTGCTCCAGAGCCAGGTGCTGCGGCTGGTGGAGGTCGGCGACACCGCCGGCGACGACCAGGCCGACAGCGGCACCAAGACTGCCGAGCGGGACACCGCCCAGTCCCTGTTGCGCACCATCCTCGACCGCCGCGCCCAGTACGAGCACGCCCTCGGCCGGCTGGAGGAGGGCACCTACGGCTGGTGCGAGGGCTGCTCGGCGGCGATCCCGGTGGAGCGGCTGGAGATCTTCCCGTCCGCCACCACCTGTGTGACGTGCAAGCAGACTCGCGAGCGGCGGGCGGCCTGAGCCACCCCAGCGGTTGCCGGTCGGTCCGCGACGCGATGGACTTCCACAATGGGTGACATCCTCGTGGGCACCGCGTCCTGGACCGACCGCACACTGCTCGACTCGGGGTGGTATCCGCAGACCGCCGACACCCCCGAGAAGCGGCTGGCCTACTACGCCAAGCAGTTCCCGCTGGTCGAAGTGGACGCCACCTACTACTCGCCGCCCGCCGAGGCGACCGCGCGGCTGTGGGCCGAACGCACCCCGGCCGGCTTCACCTTCAACATCAAGGCGTTCAGCCTGCTGACCGGGCACCCCACCCGGGTCAGTGCGCTCTACAAGGACCTGCGCCCGGAGACCGACAAGAAGAACGTCTACCCCGACGACCTGCCCGCGCAGTCGTACGAGGAGGTGTGGACGCGCTTCCTGTCGGCGCTGGACCCGCTGGTCGAGGCCGGCAAGCTGGGCGCGTTGCTGTTCCAGTTCCCACCGTGGTTCACCATCAAGCGGGCCAACAAACAGTACCTGCTGGAGGTGGCGAAGCGCTGCGCGCCGCTGCGCCCGGTGTACGAGTTCCGGCACGCCTCCTGGTTCGACGGCGACAACGCCGCCGAGACACTGGCCTTTCTGCGCGAGCACAAACTGCCGTACGTCTGCGTGGACATGCCGCAGGGCCACCGCTCGTCGCTGCCTCCGGTGCTGGCCGCCACAGCGGACCTCGCGGTCATGCGCTTCCACGGGCACAGCGACAAGTGGACCAGCAAGGACATCCACGAGAAGTTCGGCTACCACTACTCCAAGCGGGAGTTGGCCGACTGGGCGCCGAAGCTGCGGGAGCTGGCCGACCAGGCCGGGCAGACCCACGTGCTCATGAACAACTGCTACCGGGACTACGCGCAGACCAACGCGAAAACCCTCGCGAATCTCCTCGACGCCGGCTGACCGGCGGCGGTGTGTCGACGCCTACTCGATCTCCAGACGCTCCGCGTCGTCGGGGACCCAGGGGAAGGGGACGTCCGGCCAGCGGGCGGCCGCCCAGGCGTCGAGGTCCACGGCCAGGACAGCGTCGACGAAGATCGGAGGCGGCTGGTAGTGATGCGCCGCGACGTAGTGACTGATCAGGAACGGTGCGGCGTACGCAACGCCGGGTGCCCCCGGGATGCGGATCTCCCCGGTCCCCTCGTGCATCTCGTCGGACGGGCACAGGTCGCACTCGTGCATCCCCAGACAGACGTTCATCCACTGCACGGCCTGAACATCGCGCAGCTTCTTGACGAAGGCAGCCGCGACCGGCCCTGTCCGGTACGGCCTGCCGGCCTCCAGCCACCCCACGTTCAGCCGCGCGTACCAGGGACGGAAGCTGAGGCTGCGAAGGTCGGACGCCCGGTCGGTGAATTCGTCGTCGTCCAGGTACTCGTACGTGGTGAGGTCCCGGTAGAACATCCGCGCATTATGGCCGGGCTGCGCGGCGCGCCCGCTCACCCGATCAGGGTGGGGCCGCCTCACCCGCTCGGAGGGCACGGTGGACGCGGTGAATACGGCCGTCCGGTGGACGGCCGACGCCGGAGACGACACGGAGGTGACGGGGATGACGGCTCGAGTGGTGACGGATCGACGGCGTGGTGCCGTCCTGCACGTGGTCGGCACTGCCGACAACGCCCGGCGCGCCCCGCAGGGCAGCCCGGTGCGGGCCCGCCGTGGCCCGGTGGGGCCGCCGCGCCGCGCCGACGACCGACGGTGGGACACCACGGAACGGGGGTCGACCGATGGCTGACGCGATGATCTCAGCGTTCGAGTCCTCGCTGGACAAGACGAACCTCATTCTCAAGGACATCGAGAACGCGTACGGCTGGCCGAAGGACCGGCGCAACCAGTCGTACGCGGCCCTGCGCACGGTGCTGCACCTGCTGCGTGACCGGTTGCCGGTGGACGAGAGCGTGGAGTTCGCCCAGCAGTTGCCGGTGCTGGTGCGGGGCATCTACTTCGACGGCTGGGTGCCGTCCGACGTGCCGATCAAGCTCAACCGTGACGACTTCCTCTACGAGGTGCGGCAGGGCTTTCCGTACGACGCGGAGGGTGGCCCGGAGCGGGTGACGCAGGTGGTGCTGGACACGCTGCGCCGCCACGTCACCCAGGGCGAGTGGCAGGACGTGAAGGACACCATGCCCAAGGACCTCGCCACGATGATGCCGTGACGGCCTGATATCGCGAGCCCGCCCGACCGTCGTCGGGCGGGTTCAGTCGTCGTCGGCGGCGGCGGGCACCCGCGGCACCGGGTGCCCGGCCTGCCGGGCCAGCGCGGCGAACGCCACGGCGTCCACGATCGCGGCCCCGCCCGGGTCGTTGTTGAAATAGACGTACGCTGGCTCGTCCGCGCCGAAGGCGTCGGTCAGCCGACCCACCCAGGACCGCAGCGCGGCCCGACGCCGCTCCAGCACCGCCCGAGTGGCGTCGGTCCACCAGGAGGGGTGCCGGGGCTCGACCGCCACCCGCACCTGCGCCGGGAACAGTCGCAGCGTCGCGTCCAGCGCCTCGACGTCCGCCCGTAGGTTCGGTGGCAGTTGCAGCAGCACCGGGCCGAGCCGGTCACCGAGCGCGGTGGCGCGGCCGAGGAACCGGGCCACCGGCTCCTCCGGGTCACGCAGACGCTTGATGTGGGTGAGGGTGCTCCAGCCAGAGCCGCTGCGGCAGCCCCTGCGGATAGAAGCGGCCGCGCCAGTCCCGGTACTGCCAGCCGGACGTGCCCACCAGTATCACCACCCCATCCTGGCACTCTCCGCCGCCGCTCGCGAACTGCCCGTGTCGCCCCGGTTCGGCGTCTACGGTGAGGGTTAGAGAAGATCGCGCGTGGGGTACCACCCGCAGCACGACGGACCCCGGCGTACGGCGGGGCGGCACACCCGAGGGAGTACCGATGGCACTCAACGATGACGACATGCAGACCTCCGGCGGCGGCGGCGCGGAGGGCCCGGCCGACGGCGGCGCGACCCCCGGTCAGCACGACGGTGGCGCCGATGGTGGCGCGGAGGGTCCCGCCGACGGTGGTGCCACCCCGGGCCAGCACGACGGTGGCGCCGACGGCAGCGCGGAGGGTCCCGCATGGGCAGCTTCTTCGCCGGGGTCGCCAGGCGGCTCGGGATCTGGTTGGTGGCCGGCTCGTTCCACGAGGCCGGCCCGGACCGGGACCACACCTGG
>NZ_JBEZGJ010000211.1:0-11020 GCF_040649965.1 Micromonospora sp. NPDC048843 | reverse complement strand
GGCGTACCGCTGGTCGGGATCCGGTGGTGACCGCCGGGGCGGGCTCGACGGCCGGATCAGCGGGCGGCGCGTCGGCCTCCGCCGCCCTGCGGCGCGCCTGCTCACCGGCCGGACCTGTGGTGTCTGCGTCACGATGCCGGGCTCATGCTCGTCCCCGGCGTGGGGCTCATGCCCGGCATCGGCTCGCCGTGCCCGGGGGCGTAGCTCTCCTGCGCGCCGGTGAACGGCTTGGCCATGGCGCGGAACTGCTGGGTCTTGCCGTCGGCGAAGGTCAGGGTGACTGTCAACTCGTCGCCGGCCTGAACGGGCTTGGTGAGGTTCATCAGCATCAGGTGGTCGCCCCCGGGCTCCAAGGCGTGCGTGCTCTTGGCCTTGATCACGATGCCGCCCTGCTTCTGCCGCATGACCATCTTGCCGTCCTTCATGGCCATCTCGTGCAGCTCCATCGGCGACAGGGAAGTCGTGGCACTCGTCACCGTGACATCGGTGTCGCCGTCGTTGACCAGCGTCCCGAAGGCCGCAGTCATGCCCTTGTCGGCCGCCTTCACCCACGGGTCACGAATGCCGAGCACACCAGCGTCCGGGTTGGCGGAGGCCGACGCGGGCGGGCTCGCCTGCGCTGTCGACGGAGAGTCGGACGAGCCGCAGCCGGCGACGCCCACCGTCAGGATCGCGGCGGCGAGCATGGCGGCCGAGCGGCGGCGTGAAGCGTTCGGGCTGGTGGTGCGCATGTGATCTTCCTCCGATGGTTGCTGCTGGGAGGTTGGTCGGCCGCAGCTCGGAGAAAGTTCCGGACTCAGGGAACGTTGATCGTGAACTCCCCGGTGTGCACAGTGCCGGCGACCTGGAAGTCGAAGAAGGCCCGGTACCGGCCTGCAC
This sequence comes from Micromonospora sp. NPDC048843, assembly GCF_040649965.1. NCBI lineage: Bacteria > Bacillati > Actinomycetota > Actinomycetes > Micromonosporales > Micromonosporaceae > Micromonospora > Micromonospora sp. NPDC048843. The sequence continues at coordinate 10,141 of NZ_JBEZGJ010000211.1, read as the reverse complement.
TCGGCGCGGTCAGCCAGAACTTCACAGTCCCGTCGACCAACTCCTGCTCGGGGTGGACGTGCACGTAGCCGAGGTCGCCCTCACGCACCACGACCAGGTGCCCGTACGCGCCCAGGTACCGCTCCAACTGCGCCGGTACGGTCGGGTCGGCGCTGACCTGGAAATGGATCGGCGCCGTCACCCCCACCGTCGGGGTGCCGGTCATCGACACCGCGTACGGACCAGCCGTAGCCTGTGCCGCCGCTGGCGGCAGCGCGGCCGGGGTGTGCGCGCCGGGCACTGTGTGGTCGACGCCCAGCACGAGGGGGATCTGGGTGCCGTTGGTCGCGGTGACGGAGAAGTCGGCGAAGACGCGGTAGCCCCCGGGCCGGGCCAGCGTCAGGGGGACGCTCCAGGTGCCGTCGGGTGCCATCGTCGGGTGCAGGTGCTGGTAGCCGGACAGGTCACGGCCGACCACGATCAGGTGCAGCGGCTTGTCGTGGACGACCGCGAAGGTCGTTGCCGGCTGCCGGTCGGTCCCGACGATGCGGAACCGGTAGTCGGCGGGTACACCGGGGGGTTGGGACCGCTCCAGCGGTTGCAGGGTGTACCCACCGGCGCTGACCGTCGTGCCGGTTGCCAGCGTCGCGCCCGTCGCGTCGTCACCCCGATGCGTGTGCGGCCCCGTACCGGCCGGGTGTTGGTGCCCGTCGGTCGCCGAGCCCACCTGCCCCGAGTCGGACGGTCCACCGGCCGACGGTCGTGAATTGCCGGTCGCCGGACTCTCGTCGGCGGTGCCGATACGGGCCAACCCGAACCCGGCCAGCAGAGCGATCACCAGCCCGCCGACGAGCAGCGCCAGGTGGGTGTTGCTCAACCGGGACCCAGGCGTCGCGGCGGCGAGGTCCGTGTCGGGCCGTGATCCGGTGTCGACCGTCGCCTCGCCGTCCGTGCTGGCGAGGGCCTCGGTCACCTGATCGGTAGGCGTCGGATCGACAGCAACGCCCGCGCGGGCCGTGACGACCGTGTCGCCCTTGCGCGCCGCCGGCACTGTGGCGGGCCGCCGCTTGTCGCTCGCGGTACGCGCGACGACGCCGGTCGCCGCGCCGGTCTTGCCCCCGACGGTCTTGCCAGCGCCGGCCCTGCCCCCGACGGTCTTGTCCCCGGCAGCTTTGCCGCCGACGGTCCTGCCAGCGCCGGCCCTGTTCGTGGCACGGGCGCCACCGCCGCGTCGACCGGAGGTCGCCGCCGAGGTACGGCCCCGGCCGGTGGGTGTGCCGGCGGATCGGCGACGCCAGACGACGAACCCGGCCACCGCCCCGACCGCCGCGACCGCCGCCGCCCAGCCGGCCCAGACCAGTGCCCCGGGACCGCTCTCCTCGGTCGACCCGGTCGACGGGGCCGCCGCAGCCGGCGGGGTCGACGGATCGTCCGCGGTGGTCGGCACCGCCGAGGCCTGCCCGGACGAGTTGTGCTGCTCGGTGGCGGCCACCAGAGCCGGGTCCGGTTGGGTCGACGGCGGGCTCCACCCCTTCGGCGCTGCCGTCACCCGCCCGTCGTGGCGGAAGGTCAGGGTGCCCCGCACGGTGTCGCCGTCCGAGGCGACCGACAGATAGCTCACCGAGTACTGGCCCTTGGCGGGCAGGTGGGCGACGGACACCACCGCGGGGAACCCCGTCGTGTACTCCCGTGGCTCGAACTGCCCATTGACCAGGAAGTACTCGCGTACCGGCTTGTCCAGTGGCTTCGGCTCCCCATACGACCAGCCGTTGTCGACACGGACGCCGCCCGGGGCGGTGATCGTGAAGAACGCGTTGGCGGCGGCCTTCTCGGTGAAGTAGAGCCGCACCTCCGTCAACGGCTCGCGCACTGTGGCGCCGCTCGCCGGTGTGGACATGGCGAGGGTCCCGTGCGCTGCGGCGGGTTGGGCGGACGCGAGGAGAGCGACAGCCGAGGCGAGGAGGAACGCGAGGAGGCCAGAGACCACCCGCCCGCAAGTCTGGGGGAGACGACGCATCTGGATATCCTCACCCTCGCGAGACTTTTTTCAAGAGCTGACGATCTTCTTCCTCAGATGGCAAAAGTTGACGATCAGGTCATCCGTCGCCGCGGCAGGACGCCCCGGGTGGACACATTCCCTGGCCAGCTATGCTCGCCGACGGCGCTGGTTCGCCCCGTCGTGACCGGCGGGGCGTCGTAAGAGGGAACCCGGTGAAAATCCGGGGCTGCCCCGCAGCGGTGAGTGGGAACGACCGCCGTCATCAGCACTGGGCCAGTGGCCTGGGAAGCGACGGCCAGTAGGCGACCGGCGCGACCGGTCAGGCCCGCGAGTCCGAAGACCTGCCGGCGCCGCGTACACAACCGTGTGCGCTGCCGTCGGTCTCGCGGGTGGGCTGAGCGGGTGACGGGCCGCGCGTGTGGTGCACGGCCAGGTCCTCGTCAGCGTGTCCGTGACCCGGCGGTGTGGTTTCCCGAGGGACGGACTACCGCTGTGCACGACACCACCACCATCGCCGGCCGCGCGCCGTCGGCGTCGCACCTGACCCTTTCGCAGATCATGGACCAGCACCACACCAACCTGATGGGTACGGTGCACGGCGGCCGGATCCTCAACCTCATCGACTCCGTCGCCGGTGTGGTCGCAGCCCGGCACTCCGACGGGCCGGCGGTGACCGCCGCCATCGACGAGACGGCGTTCCTCCGCGCGGTGCGGGTCGGTGACGTGGTGCACGTCGATGCCCGGATCACCTGGGCCGGCCGCAGCTCGATGGAGGTGGCCGTCAAGGTGACCGCCGACCGGTGGGACCGGGCGGTGCCGCCCACCGACGTGGCCACCGCCCACCTGGTCATGGTCGCCATCGACGACGACGGCCAGCCTCGGACGGTGCCACCGCTGCTACCGGAGACCGACGGAGACCGGCGACGGTACCGGGAGGCGGAGATCCGTCGGAAGCACCGACTGGCGCTGCGACGCGCGCTGCTCGACGGCGCCGAAGACGACTGACCCGCGCTCGGGCCCGCCCGTTGCGGCGCTGGCGCGGTCCGAGGAACCCGCCCCGCCGCCTATCCGGTCGGATAGCGTCCACGTGAAGCCTCGATCACGGAGAGTGTGGATGGTTATGCGCGCTGCGGTGCTGCGGGAGTTCGACGTTCCGCTGACGGTCGAGGAGATCGATCAACCCATCCCCGGGCGCGGGCAGGTGCTGGTGCGGGTAATCGCCAGCGGGGTCAACCCGCTCGACACGAAGATCCAGGCAGGTAAGGCCGCGCACGCGCGCGTCGAGCTGCCTGCGGTGCTCGGCCTGGACCTCGCCGGCGTCGTCGCGGCGGTCGCCGCGGACGTGACCGGCTTCGAGCCGGGAGACGAGGTGTACGGGCTGTGCGGGGGCGTCGGCGACCTCCAGGGCTCGCTGGCCGAGTACGCCGCCGTGGACGCTCGACTGCTGGCCCACAAGCCGAGGAGCCTCTCGATGCGGGAGGCCGCCGCGTTGCCCCTGGCGGCGGTCACCTCCTGGGAGGGGTTGGTCGACCGGGCCGGAGTCCGCGCCGGGCAGAAGGTCCTGGTGCACGGCGGTGCCGGCGGTGTCGGACACGTGGGCGTGCAGCTTGCCCAGGCGAGAGGCGCCGAGGCGTATGCCACTGGCGGGCCGGCGAGCCTGCGGGTGATCGAGAGTCTGGGCGCGGTGCCGATCGACTACACAGCGAGCAAGGTCGAGGAGTACGTCGAGAGGTACACCGGCGGCGAGGGCTTCGACATCGTGATGGACAACGTCGGCGGCGCGACGCTCGACGCGTCGTTCGCGGCGGTACGCACCTACCACGGGCACGTCGTCAGCGCGCTGGGCTGGGGCTCACACTCGCTCGCCCCGCTGTCGTTCCGAGGCGCGACCTACTCCGGCGTGTTCACCCTGCTGCCGATGCTCACCGGGCGCGGCCGCGAACACCACGGCGACATCCTGCGCGAGATCGCGACGCTGGCCGACGCTGGTGCGTTGCGCCCGCGACTGGATCCGCGCACGTTCACGCTCGACAGGGTCATGGACGCCCATCGGCTGGTCGCCGACGGCACCGCCGAGGGCAAGGTCGTCGTGGACGTCCCCGGTTGAGCCGAGCCGTTCGTTCACACCGAAGGGGTCAGCACTGGGATCCTGGTTGTCGCTCCGGTGACGTCTGCCCATGCCGAGATTCGTGCTCTACGGCGACGAGTACGGGCCTGGGTCGCAGGTTGGCCGGACCACCATGAGCACTTCTTCGTCGAAGAGCCGAACCTCACGGACGCGGAGTGCTCGAAAAGGGTGGCGCGTGCGGGGCGGTGGTTGGGTAGCGTCCCGGGCGTGATCGATCTTGTTGAGCGGCATACGGTTCTCGCCGTTGTGGTCGGGTCGCGGGCGTACGGGCTGCATGACCGGGACTCCGACTACGACCGGCGTGGCGTCTATGTAGCGCCCACGCGGGCGTTCTGGCACCTCGACAAGCCGCCCACTCACCTCGACGGTCCGGCGGTGGAGCAGTTCTCCTGGGAGTTCGAACGCTTCTGCGTCCTGGCCCTGCAGGGCAACCCGACAGTCCTGGAGGTGCTCTGGTCCCCGCTGGTCGAGAGAATCACCGTCGACGGGGAATGGTTGCTGGCCGCACGGCAGGCGTTTCTGTCGAGGCGGGTGGCGGAGACCTACGGCAACTACGCCCGGGATCAGCTCAACCGAGTGGCGGCACGCCGTGAGCGCACCGGCGAGACGAACCACAAGCAGGCCATGCACATGATCCGGCTGCTGGTCGCCGGGGCGCATGTGCTGCGTACCGGGGAGGTGCTGGTCGACGTTCGTCACCTGCGTGACCGGCTGCTCGCGGTGCGGCGTGGCGAGCTGCCCTGGGATGAGGTTGCCGCCTGGGCGGCGGACCTACTGGCTGAGCTCGCCGACGCGACCGCCACCACCACGCTGCCCGACCAACCCGACCGGGTTGACGTGGATCGGCTGCTCACGGCCGTACGGGAAAGGAACCTGTAGTGACCACCGAGGTGCCGCCGTGGGCCGCCGAGGCAGCCTGCGTCCTGCCCCGTCCGCTGCTGTTCGCCACCGTCAGCGGTGCGCATCTGTACGGATTCGCGTCCATCGACTCCGATCTGGATCTGCGGGCCGTGCACTTGCTCTCGCCCGAGGAGGTCGTCGGGTTGCGCACCGGTCCGCAGACGTTGCAGCACATGGGCGTGCGCGACGGTGTCGAGTTGGACGTCGTCAGCCACGATCTGCTGAAGTTCGTCAAGCTGTTGAACAGCCGCAACGGGTACGTTCTGGAGCAGCTGTTGTCACCGCTGGTGGTTGTGACCACTGCGGTGCACGCCGAACTCATCTCCTTGGCCCCGCGACTGGTCACCCGTCACCATGCGCACCACTACCTCGGATTCGCGGCCACTCAGGAGAAGTTGTACGCCAAAACCGGGCAGCTCAAGCCTGCGCTGTACACGCTGCGGGTCCTGCTCACTGGGATCCACCTGATGCAGACCGGCCGCGTAGAGACGAACCTTGCCGTGCTCGGAACGAGGCTGTCGTACGTACCGGATCTCATTGCCGCCAAACGGGAGGCCGAGCATGGCCCGCTCCCCGCGGGCGTTGCAGGGCGGCTCGCTACCGACGTGTCGCGGCTGCGCGCCGAGTTGGAGACGGCCCGGGACATCTCGGTGTTGCCCGAGCGCGTAGATCCGGCAGCCGTGGATGCCCTACACGACCTGGTGGTGCGCACCCGACTGCGTGAGCTTCTCAGCCAGGAACACGTCGCCCTGTCCGGCCGCGACTAGGGGAGCAGATGGGGAGCAACCGGCTGCACGGAACAGCGTTGAACCGCGCCCAACGGCAGCGAACGGCATTCAACTGCACCCACCCCATCCTGCGGCTCTAAGTATCCGCAGGTCAAGGTAGGTGCGGCGTCCTGTTTCCCGCGGAGTGCTCTGCGGTTCTGCCCAGCAGTCGACAGCGCTCTATGTCGCCTGGTAGGGGAGTGTGCGCGGGTCAAGGCGGTAAGGAGTCGTTGGCCTGGCCTGGCCTGGCCTTGCAGCTGGGAGCAGATTGGGTGCAGGTTGGCGAAGTGGTCTCCGCGCCCGAAGTGCTCACCGATGCCGGGCGGAGACGAGGCGCTTTGACCTGGGGTGATGTCGGTCGAGCGGTGCGGGGTGACCTCCCAGTAGAGGTCGAAGTGGTCAGGCGTGTTGTTCAGGGATGGCTGGCGCCGGCCGGTGTCTCGGGTCGCCTAACGCCACGCCTGTAGGTCTGCTGTAGACCGATGTGAAGCATTGCGGGCGAGCCTGCCGGAGTCCGTCACGGTTCCGTCATCTGAGACGCCGATCCCACGCGAAGCGCCCTGACCAGGCCCTTCAGTTTGGCGACCTCGTCGGCGGACACGAAGACGTCGGCCGGGAGCAGGAGCCGCTGCGTCCGCGACTGCCGATGACAGTGCGTCACGCTGAGCCGCAGTTGGTAGACACGTGACGCTCGAGGCAGGGCATTGCCGGCATTGCCAGATCCGCACAGAACCGACAGCGCCGGCGTTCGATCGCGCCTGGAACTGATAGCCCTGGTCGCCGCGGCTCGACTGCTGACTCCTGCATGGCCAGGGACTCGACACGGTCTAGCGTCGCGGCACGGTTCGGGCGAGCGAGTGTTTGTGCCGGTCGGGTAGCTTCGCCGGGTGGTTGATCGAGTGGTGCGTGCCGGCGATGTCGCCGTGATGAGGTTGTTGGACGGTGGGTTTGGGGCGTGTCAGGTCACGGGTGCCGATGGTGATGTGACGTCGGCGTATGCGCTGCGTTGGCATTCGGTGGACCGGCCGAGCCTGGACGAGCTGCGCGGCGTTGAGCCGCTGACGCTTGATCATCATGCCCATAACGGGCGTCTTGCTCATTTGTCGATTGGCAGCTGGTATGCGGTGCCGCCGGGGTTCGCGTGGATCGGAAGCCTGCCCGTTCCTGACGATGTTCCGGTGTTGTCGGACACATACTCGGGCTGGCAGGCACTTGCCGACGATGTGGTCCGGCAGCGTCGCTGGGACAGGGAGCTACCGGGGGTGGTGAAGTCCGCCTACCGTGCGGCGGCCGCTCGCGGTCAGGTTGACGTGACCAACTCGGCGTCCAGCAGATCGGCTGCTTCCTCAACGGTGGCCACGAACTCTACCGGTGGGATCCTGGCGACGAAGACCTTGCCCAGGTCGTCCGGAAAGGGATGGTCTGGCCGCCAGAACGCGAAGACGATCACTAGGTCGTCGTCCAGGTAGGCGTACTTGGAGACGTTGTCGACGGTCTCGCCCCACTGCATGAACCAGAACTGCTCCCGAAACTCCGTGTCGTCTGCGTGGAGCAGCCGGAAGATCTCCTGCGGTGTGCGGCCCGGGAAGGGACAGGGCTTGACGTCGCGTCGGCGCACCTGCGCCGCGCTCGACCGCATAACGCGGATGAAGAACGGGAGGAAGGCGTAGTTGTCCTCGGTGGTCAGCCTCCTGCCAGCCGCCCACAGGTCGACGACGCGGAGTTGGTGCGGCTCGACCTCGCCCATCTCCACCGCGAACGTGGCCCGGTCACCGAAGCGTCGTGTCATCAGCCCACGGGCGCAGTCATAAGGAAGGCCGTGCCTGACGGGGTAGCTTGCCATCCCTCCGCCAATGCCTTGCGGACAATCGCAGCGACCGCCGACGGGAGAACGGGCACAGCCGGCCCGCCAATCCAGTTACTTGGATGGTCCTGGGGCATGCTGACCAGCAACACCCTGCCCTTGCAATCGGCCTGTTCTACAGCGATAGTGAGTGGTCGCTCACATAGCCCTTGGGCATAGGTTGGTTTGCCGCGTACTCGCCACCTGTAGGTGACCCCGTCAACCGTTATGAGCCGAGAGCCCTTCTTGACCAACGCCATGACGACCCTCCTCGGCGTCAGATGACCGTGCCCGTAGCGTGCCGATGCGGCGGTCAGTGTGGGGCAGCGCGATACGCCCGGTCAGCGGGGCAGAGACGCCGCGTGCCGCCTGCCCCCAGAATGTCGCTACGCCCCGTGTAGATCAACGCGATTCCCAAGCTGAGCGTGGGCGCACGCCCTAGTCACCTTGCTCGGGCTGGAAGTAGCGCTGATTGATCCGTGCAGCGCCGCCGGGTTTCCCAGCCAGAATCTGGCGCCCCTGCCACTCGACGGTCCGCTCATCGCTCCAACCTACGCAGAAGTGCAGTCGTCCTCCGGCGTAGAGGTTGCCAGTTTGCCACAGCGTCATCGGTAGCAGATCAACCAAGAGGGCTTGCATGGCGTGAGGGTAGCCGTAGACCCGCCGAGAGGCTGCCGGCCATAGCGAGCGACAATCTGAGTGACGACTGAGGTCGCCACCTCTCGGACACCCGTGGACGACGACAGATCGTTTCCCGAAGATGTCAGCCATGCTGTCCCGGTCGTCAGTCGGGCGGTGCCAGCTCATGTCGAGATCCGCGCACTCGACTATGGCGGGGCACCGTTCCGTGATGCTGCCGCCTTGTTGATGATCGGGTCGAGATGCCTCCGGAAGCGCCGGTACCCCGAAGCTTGATTTGACAAGCCTTAGGAAGGCTCTTCGGCGAACCCGAAGGCGTCAGTACTGGGGGCCCAGGTTGTCAGTCGGGTGATGAGCGACTGGCCGAGGTGCGGCTGACCCGAGGGCGGCAGACGAGAAACCGTGGTGCGGTCCTCACAGGGGCTGTGGATGATGGCTGGCGTGACTGAGAAGGGCAGCGGGTCCGCGGAGCAGCGCCTGTACGACGCTGTGGCGCATTGGAACACCGACACCGGGTACGGCTTGGCGGACCTGATCCATGCCGCTTGCCAGGCGCTGATCGACGGGCTGGACTCGCCGACGTTGCGTGAGCTCGCTGGTGCATCGGTGCGTGACTCGTCCTGGGATATCGGCGATCTCGTCGGCAAGTCGCTTGAGGAATTACGGGTCCCGTATCCGGGCACTGTCCCTCCAGGCTTCGCCCTTGCAGCAGGTGGAGGAGTCGCCCGCCGGCCAGGAACCGATTCTCTCCGTCTGGAGGTAGCGCCGGTGCCTGGCGGCGTATGCGGCGGATTCCAGGTGCAGGTCTGGGTCAACGGTACGGAGATGACCTCTGCCGGAGCGGGTCTCGGGATGGACCCGTACCACGTCCTCGTTCCCACCAATCGTCTCGTGGCCGACTCCGAGCTGCGCACCGTTGCGATCGCTCGATGTGTGTGCGGTGTGCACGGTTGCGGATCCACAGACGTCACCATCGCGCGGGATGGCGATCTGGTCCACTGGGACTGGTCGCTGGAGGTGCCCATGATGCGGGGCGTCTCGTTCGTCGCTGCGGACTACGACGTGGAAGTCGCACGGGTGGCCGCGGATCATTCGTGGGAGACGCCTGAGCGCGTGGCCGGACGACGGGTTCTGACGGACGTGGACCGCGAGCGGCTGCTCACCTACAACCTCCGACCGAGTTGGGTCGCCAACGATTACCGCGATCAGGAGCTGTTCCGGGTCGCTCTTCAGGTCGACGGTGACTACCAGGTCTTCGTCGACACCCTGCGGCGCGGCCGCAGCGCCGAGGAACTGGCGGGCGAGGTGTGCGCCACCTTGGCACTTCCTCCCAGCGCCTGGCATGCCACCTGGCACGCCATCGTCCCCACGCTGACCAAACCGCCGAAGATCGCGGGGCCTTCCTGGCGATCCGCGCGGTTCTAGCAGCAGCTAGCCGACACCGGGTGGGTCTGCTGCACCGACAGGTGGCAGCGGGTCTGGGACGATCTCGTCGTGGCGACCTATGAAGTTGCGCTGGTACTTCTCGTCGATTCTTCGGAGGCGGTGCTCCTGCAGCATCGTGATGATCAAGCTTTGGTGTCTCCGAACCAGTGGAGCCTGCCGGGTGGTCGTGTCGAGCCGGGCGAGACGCCTGAACAGGCGGCGCGCCGGGAGTTGTTGGAGGAGACGGGCCTGAGGACGGGTGAGTTGCGTGGGCTGTGGAGCGGCCCACGCCCGTACGAGGCCGGCTTCCCGCACACGGTGACTGTTCACGTTTTCCGCGGCCGGACCGATGCTCGGCAACTAGATGCAACGCCGTTCAGTTAAGTGGTTGGTGTGGTCGTCAAGGGTCGGGGATGACGATGTCGATACTGGTGGTGGCTTGGTAGCTGCGCCGGTCGATG
>NZ_JBEZGJ010000210.1:0-11077 GCF_040649965.1 Micromonospora sp. NPDC048843 | reverse complement strand
AGAGTTGCGCTTCTTCACCTCCTACGAGATCGAGCAGGACTGGGACTTCATGTTCGTCGAGGCGCACGAGGTGGGTAGCGACGACTGGACGACCCAGTTGCGCCGGGGCGCACCGGCGGCCGACCCGGAGCGGGTGCGGGCCGTGGTGGCGGCCGGGCCGGATGGCTCGACGATGGCCGGCGAGGTGCCGGACGTGGCGGCGGAGGAGGTCGCAGGGTGAACGCGCGCAGTGAGGGCGCCGCAACGGGCCACGCGGTGACACGCGGCCGTGCCGAGGTGTCGGCGTCGGTGGTGCGACGCCGCCCGGTCCGGCGTGGGCGGGTGGCCCGATGAGCCGGACCGCGCTGCTGGTGACCCACACCGGTCGTCGGCGCAGCACGGAGCACGCCCGGTCGGTTGCCGCCGACCTGATCGACGCCGGTTTCGAGGTACGGGTGGTCGCCGACGAGGCCGACGACCTCGACCTGCCTGGCGTGGTGCCGGTCGCCGGCCCGCAGGCCGCCGAGGGCGCCGAGATCGTCTTCGCGCTCGGTGGGGACGGCACCTTCCTGCGCGCCGCCGAGCTGGCCCGGCCTGCGAAGGCGCCGCTGCTCGGCATCAACCTCGGCAAGGTGGGCTTCCTGGCGGAGGCGGAGATCGATGACCTGGACACCGCCGTCCGGGACGTCGTCGGCCGTAACTACACGGTCGACGAGCGGCTGACCCTCGACGTCACGGCCGAGTTCGACGGTGGGCCGACCATCGAGTCCTGGGCGCTCAACGAGATCAGCATCGAGAAGGGCGAGCGGGCCCAGATGCTGGAGCTGCTCGTCGACGTGGACGGCCGGCCGCTGTCGCGCTACGGCTGCGACGGTGTCGTCTGTGCCACCCCCACCGGCTCCACCGCGTACGCGTTCTCCGGTGGCGGGCCGGTGGTCTGGCCGGAGGTGGAGGCGCTGCTGCTGGTGCCGATCAGCGCGCACGCGTTGTTCAGCCGCCCGTTGGTGACGGCCCCGACGTCCACCTTCGTGATCACCGTCGATCCGTTCACCACCCTCGCCGTGCTCTCCTGCGATGGTCGGCGCGTCTACGACCTGCCGCCTGGCGCGCGGGTGACGGTGCGCCGGGGCGCCCTGCCGGTGCGCATCGTGCGGTTGCGCCCCCGCCCGTTCACCGATCGGCTGGTGGCCAAGTTCGCCCTCCCGGTGCACGGTTGGCGCGGCAGCCGCCGGTGACCGTGGCACACACTGTCGGTGGACGTGGGTTGTCCACCTGGCGACATGTCGCCGCTGCGGCGGTGGGCGACTAGTGACCTGGTGACACGCTCCGACGCAGACTCCGATCGGCCCTCGTCTACGGATGGTGGGCCTTAAGGAGTAGAGGAGCCCATCGCATGCACTGGTCCCCACGCTGGCTCGCCGTCGGCGCGGTCGGCGCGTTGGTGGTCGGCGTCGCCGCACCGGCGTCCGCCGACCCGCCCGCCCGGCCCACCGGCCCGACGTCGGGCACGCCCGCCCAGCACGCACCCGTCCGCATCACCCTGATCACCGGCGACCAGGTCGAGCTCGCGCCCGCGGCGCCGGGCCGGGTCGCCGCCACTGTCCGCCCGGGACCCGGGCGCGAGCGCGTCATCTTCCAGACAGTGGAGGTCGACGGCCGGCTGCGGGTGCTGCCCAGCGACGCCCTGCCCTACGTTTCGAGCGGGGTCCTCGACGCCAACCTGTTCGACGTGCAGGAGTTGGCCGCCGACGGATACGGCGACGCCGCGCAGGGCGCGTTGCCACTGATCGTGCGCTACCAGGAGCAGGCGGCCGGGCGGGTCAAGCCGCTTGCCGGTGCCACCGACGCCCGGCCGTTGGAGAGCATCAACGGCGCGGCGCTGCGGGTCGGCAAGGGGGCCCTCGGCAACCTGTGGACCACGCTCGCCGGTACGCCGGCCAGCCGGACCACGACTGCCGCCGCGCCCCGGCTGGGTGCTGGCATCGCCCGTATCTGGTTGGACGGGAGAGTCCGCCCGGCGCTGGAGCACTCCGTGCCGCAGATCGGCGCCCCGACGGCCTGGGCGGCCGGGCGCGACGGTGCCGGCGTGAAGGTGGCGGTGCTCGACACCGGCGTCGACGCCACCCACCCCGACCTGGCCGGTCGGATCGTCGAGGCGCAGGACTTCTCCGGCAGCGGCAGCGCCCGCGACGGGCACGGCCACGGCACCCACGTGGCCGCCACCATCGCCGGCACCGGGGCGGCGTCCGACGGGTTGCGCAAGGGCGTCGCCCCGGGCGCGCGGTTGCTGGTCGGCAAGGTGCTCGACGACGGTGGCTCGGGCTACGACTCGTCCATCATCGCGGGCATGGAGTGGGCCGCCCACTCCGGCGCGAAGGTGGTCAGCATGAGCCTCGGCGGCGACCCGACCGACGGTACCGACCCGATGAGCCAGGCGGTGAACGACCTGACCGCTGAGACCGGTGCGCTGTTCGTTGTCGCCGCCGGCAACTCGGGCGCCGCGCGTACCGTCGGCGCGCCCGGCGCGGCCGCGGCGGCGCTCACCGTCGGCGCTGTGGACCGTGCCGACAACCTGGCGGAGTTCTCCAGCCGGGGCCCACGCCTCGGCGACAACGGCCTCAAGCCCGAGATCACCGCGCCGGGCGTCGGCATCGTCGCCGCTCGGGCCGCCGGCACCGCCATGGGTACGCCGGTGGACGACGCGTACACGACCGCGTCCGGCACCTCGATGGCCACGCCGCACGTGGCCGGAGCGGCGGCGATCCTCGCCCAGGAACACCCCGACTGGCCGGCCGGGAAGCTCAAGGACGCGCTGGTCAGCACCACGAAGGCGAACCCGGCGCTGACCGTCTTCGAGCAGGGCGGTGGTCGGGTCGACGTGGCCCGGGCGCTCGGCCAGCGGGTGTACGCCTCGGCCACCGCAGACTTCGGTCGGATCTCCACCGGCGGTGCCGCGGTCGAGCGGACCGTGACGTACACCAACGGCGGCACGGCCCCGCAGACCCTGCGGTTGGCCCTGGAGCTGCGCAACCTGGACACCCGGGCGGCCGAGACCGACGGGGTCGCGGTCGGCGGCGTCGAGGTGACAGTGCCGGCCGGCGGCAGCGTCGCCGTGCCGCTGCGGGCGGACCCGGCGAAGTTGGACCGGGGTGTGCACAGTGGCTGGCTGGTGGCGACAGGCGCGGACGGCGTCGCGGTGCGCACCGCTGTCGCGTTCACCGTCAGCGGTCCCGTGCACCACCTCACCATCAAGCTGCTGGACCGGCAGGGTCAGCCGGGCCTCTCGCCGGGGTTGACAGTCTTCGGTGAGCAGCCCGAGTCGGACTTCTGGGGCCTGTGGGGTGGCGAGGGCACCCTGGAGGTCGAGGAGGGCACGTACGTGCTGACCGCGCTGATGACGCACGGCGTCCCCCTGGACGAGCAGATGACCCAGATCATCGAGCCGGAGGTGACAGTCGACCGGGACCTGACAGTGGTGCTCGACGCGCGCAAGGGCACGCCGGTGCGGATCGAGACGCCGAAGCCCAGCGAGCAGCGGGCCACGCTCAGCTACTACGTCCATCGGGTGCTGGGCAATGGCCGGCAGATCGACCACGGCGTGATGGCCTACAGCACCGTAGAGCAGGTCAACGTCACACCGACCCGCCAGGTGCGCCAGGGCGAGTTCGAGTTCGCCTCGCGGTGGCAGCTCGTCGCGCCCATGGTGGACGCGACGATCAGCGGGGTGTCCGGTCCGTCGGACATCAACCTGCTGGGCACGTCGCCGGCGCCGACCGGTCGGCGGAAGCTGCCGCTGGTCTGGGCCGGCACCGGCACCCCCGCCGAGCTGACCCGGGTGCGGGGCACCGCCGTGCTGCTCGGCGCCGACCCGAACCGCTCGGAGGAGGAGCAGGTGTCCGCCGCCGCGGCGGCCGGCGCCGCCGCGGTGCTGGTCGTCCGGCCGGAGGACCAGAGCGCGTGGACGGTCTGGCGGCCCACCGGAGAGCGGCTGCCGATTCCGTCGATGGTGGTCGCGTACGACGACGGGCAGCGGCTGATCGCGGCGGCGCGCAAGGGTCGGGCGACGCTGGACCTGACGCTGACAGTGGACAGCCCGTACCTGTACGACGTCTGGCAGGTGTCGAAGGGTCGGGTGCCGGAGCGTGTCGTGCACACGGTGACCGCGAAGAACACCGCCGAGGTGACAGCGAGCTACGGCGACATGGGTGCGGGTTGGGCCACCGAGGAGCGGTTCGGCTGGCGTCCGTGGCAGGAGTACGCCTGGAACGACGATCAGCGCATGGTCCGCAACGGCACCACCCGGCAGGAGTTCGTCAGCGCCGGGGACTCCTGGTGGCAGCAACGGGTGCTGCACAAGCAGATGTTCATGCAGTGGGGGCAGTTGGCCGGTGGTCTGACCCAGCAGCCCCGGCGCTACGCGGCCGACGACCGGGTGACCGAGACCTGGCACGCGCCGGTGCTCCGCCCGGCCGTCCCGGCCCGTGGGGCGCCGGTGCCCACCCGCACCGGTGACAACCTGGAGTTGCGGGTGCCCGAGTTCGTCGACGCCCAGGGGCACTACAGCGTGGCCGGCGAGAGCGAGGAGTCGGACACCGTCACGGTACGGGTCAGCCGCAACGGGCAGCAGATCGCGGACCTCTCCGACGGCTGGGCGTCGGTGCCCACGACCGCCGGGGGCGCCCGCTACCGCCTGGACGTGAGCACCCAGCGGTCCTCGGCCGAGTGGTCTTACGGCACGCGGACCGACACGGCCTGGGAGTTCACCTCGGCCCGACCGGCGGGCGACGCCGCCACGGCGTTGTCGCTGCTCCAGGTGGACTACCGGGTGCCGGCCGACCTGCGCGGCACGGTACGCGGCAACCGGCCGCACCAGCTCGGGCTGACCCTGCGGCAGCCGGCCGGGGTGCCGGCGCCGACCGGTGCCGGCGTCCGGGTGCAGGTCTCCTTCGACGGGGGCGTCACCTGGCGCAACGCGCCGACCACGGGGTCGGGCACCCGGTACACCGCGACGGTGCCGGCGGGGCGCGGAACGGTGTCGCTGCGGGTGCACGCCGCCGACCGGGCCGGGAACACCGTCGACCAGACGGTGCTCCAGGCGTACGGGCTGCGCTGATCGGGCGGGCGGGGCGGCCTGGCCGTTCCGCCCCGCCGGTTCAGGGTCCGCCGTCGGTCGACGGCGGACCCTGACGCGTCAGAGCCAGCCGCGTCGGGCCACCTGGAACGCCAACCCGGGCCGGGTGTCCACGCCGGCGGCGGCCATCAGGTCGGCGATGCGCCGTTGCACTGTCCGTCGGCTCACCCCGAGCTGTGAGGCGATGGACTTGTCCGGTACGCCCGCCACGAACAGCGACAGCAGCCGGGCCTCGTCGGCGTCGGGCTGGTAGCCGTCGCCCGGCTGGTCGGCGGGTTCCGGCCGTCGAGTCTCGGGGGCCGCGACGGCGAGGGGGTCGTCGAGGCGCAGTCGGGTGGCTACCCGCCAGTGGCTCTCGAAGAGGGCGAGCAGCGCGTCGAGCAGTTGGCTGCGGCCGATCACGGCGGCGCTCGGTTCGCCGCCGTCGCGGTCGGGCACCAGCGGGCAGATGGCCGTGCGGGCGTCCACGATGGCCAGTCGGACCGGCAGCCGGTCCAGGACGCGGGCCTGCTCCCCGGCGGCGACCCCCTTGGCCAGGTCGGCCAATGCGCCCGGCTCCAGCAGCAGGTCACGCTCGTAGATGGCCCGGTAGCTCACCCCACGGGCCAGCGCGTCGAACTCCTCGACATTCTCCGGGCCGGCCATGGCGAGGGGATTGGCCCGGCAGAACCAGAGCACCTCGGTACGCGCCGAGTTCTGCAGGTCGCGCAGGCGGTCCCGAAGAACCCGGGCGCCGGTGATCACCTCGACCAGGTGGTCGACGTGGTGTCGGCGCAGTCCGGAGCGGTACTCCTCGGCCAGTTGGGTGACCAGTCGGCGGGCCGACTCCAGGTCCTCCTGACGCCGCAGCAGCGTCCCGCCGAGGGCGACGTCCGGGGCGGTCGGGCGCAGCGGGGCATCCGGGTCGTTGTCGCTGCGCTGCACGAGGCCCTTGCCGCGCAGTGCCTCGACCTGGGCGACGACCTGCTCACGGGGTCGGTGCAGGCGGCCGGCCAACTCGTCGATGCGGGCCGTGGTGAGCTGGAGCAGGCAGCGGTAGAGCTCCTCCTCAGCCGAGGTCAGGCCGATCACGTCCAACACGGGGCAGAACTGTACGTCGGCCGGGTACGGGCCGCGCCCGGGCCCGTCGGCTGGTCAAGTGTCGGGCCTCGCGTCTAATGTTCGTGGCTGTGCTGGAAGAGCTGCGCATCACCGGGCTGGGCGTCATCGAAGACACCACGCTGCCGTTGACCGGCGGCATGAACGTCATCACCGGCGAGACCGGTGCGGGCAAGACGATGGTGGTCACCGGCCTCGGCCTGCTCTTCGGCGGTCGGGCCGACGCCGGGCGGGTCCGCGCCCAACCCGGTCGTGCGGTGGTGGAGGGGCGTCTGCGGCTGCACGGGCGGGTCGCCGACGCCGTGCACGCGCGGATCATCGAGGCCGGCGGCGAGCCCGACGAGGACGGCTCGGTGCTGTTGAGCCGCACTGTGACGGTGGAGGGGCGCTCGCGCGCCCACGTCGGCGGCCGGAGCATGCCGGTGTCGATGCTCGGTGAGGTCGGCGAGCAGGCGGTTGCCGTGCACGGCCAGTCCGACCAGCTGCGGTTGCTGCGCCCGGCCGAGCAGCGGGCCGCACTGGACCGGTTCGCCGGCCCCGCGCACGAGAAGCTGCTTGACGCGCTGCGCGAGGCGTACACGGGATGGCGTCGGGTCGTCGACGACCTGGCCGACCGTCGGCGCAACGCCCGCGAGCGCAACCAGGAGGCCGACCTGCTGCGGTTGGGCCTCGACGAGATCACCCGGGTCGATCCGCAGCCCGGTGAGGACGACGAGCTGAAGACCGAGGCGCAGCGGTTGGAGCACGCCGAGGGCCTGCGCACGGCCGCGCAGATCGCCCAGCAGTGCGTGGCCGGTGGTGCGGAGGCCGCCGAGGAGACTCCGGACGCGGCGGCGCTGCTCGGCACCGCCCGGCGGACCCTGGAGGCGCAGTCCGGCACCGATCCGGCGCTCGGTGAGCTGGCGGCCCGCCTGGAGGAGGCGGCCACGCTGGTCACCGACGTGTCCGCGGAGCTGTCGGCGTACCTGGCGACGCTGGACGCGGACCCGGCCCGGTTGCAGCACGTCTACGAGCGGCGGGCGGCGCTGCGCGCGTTGACCCGCAAGTACGCCGACGACGTCGACGGGGTGATCGCCTGGGCCGATCGGGCGCGCACCCGACTGTCCGACCTGGACATGTCCGACGACGTGCTCGACGAGTTGGAGCGGGAGGGCCAGCGGCTCGCCGTGGAGGTGGCCGACCTGGCCGGGCGGGTGTCGACCTCCCGGCAGGAGGCGGCGATCCGCTTCGCCGACCAGGTCACCGTCGAGCTGGCCGGGCTGGCGATGCCGCACGCGCGGATCGAGGTGGCGGTGCTGCCCCGTCCGGCCGGGCGTGCCGAGCCGACGCTTGCGGTCAACGGCGTCGAGGTGGGTGTCACGTCGGACGGCGGTGACGAGGTGGAGCTGCGGTTGCTGGCCCACCCCGGCGCGCCGTCGCTGCCGTTGCAGCGCGGCGCCTCCGGCGGTGAGCTGTCCCGGGTGATGCTCGCCATCGAGGTCGTGTTCGCCGGCTCCGGTGGCCCGCCGACGTTGGTCTTCGACGAGGTCGACGCGGGGGTCGGCGGGCAGGCGGCGGTGGAGATCGGCCGCCGGCTGGCCCGACTGGCCCGCAGCCATCAGGTGCTGGTGGTCACTCACCTGCCGCAGGTGGCCGCGTTCGCCGACCGGCACCTGGTGGTGGCGAAGGACACCGGCGGCGCGGTGACGACAAGCGGGGTGCGGGTGGTGGAGGACACCGAGCGGGCTCGGGAGTTGGCGCGCATGCTGGCGGGTTTGCCCGATTCAGATCTGGGTATCGCCCACGCCGAGGAGCTTTTGGCAGTGGCCGCCAAGGAAAGGCGGTTGTGACGCCGCGTATTGTGAGCGCAAGCACACCGGCTTGTGCCGGTGTGTGCTTCCCTGGGTAGGCGGCCCTGCTCAGGCATGTCGCGACAGAAAAGCCTGCCTCACATGCCAGGATGGTCACGATGCGTCTACCCACGTTGCGCCGGAACCGGAACTCCGAACCGGGCAGAGTCCTCGGCACCGCGCGCCTTGATCGCCGGACGAAACGCCTGGTCGGTCGGCTGCGCCCCGGTGACATCGCGGTCATCGACCACGTCGACCTGGACCGGGTGGCGGCCGACTCGCTCGTCGCCGTCGGGGTCGCGGCGGTGCTCAACGCCAAGCCCTCGGTCTCCGGCCGTTACCCGAACCTCGGCCCGGAGGTGTTGATCGCCGCCGGCATTCCGCTCCTCGACGACCTGGGCGAGGGCGTCTTCGAGCGCATCCGCGAGGGCGACCAGGTGCGCATCGAGGGCAACACGGTCTTCGCCGGTGACGAGCCGGTGGCCCACGGCAGCCTTCAGGACGCCGAGTCGGTCGGCAAGGCGATGGCGGACGCCCGGGAGGGTCTGTCGGTGCAGTTGGAGGCGTTCGCCGCCAACACGATGGACTACCTGCGTCAGGAACGCGACCTGCTGCTCGACGGTGTCGGGGTGCCGGACATCGAGACCCAGATGCAGGGTCGGCACTGTCTGATCGTGGTGCGCGGCTACGACTACAAGGCCGACCTGGACGTGCTGCGCCCGTACATCCGGGAGTTCAAGCCGGTGCTCATCGGCGTCGACGGCGGCGCGGACGCCCTGGTCGAGGCTGGCTACACCCCCGACATGATCATCGGGGACATGGATTCGGTCACCGACGACGTGCTGCGCTGCGGCGCCGAGGTGATCGTGCACGCGTACCCGGACGGGCGCGCGCCCGGCCTGCCCCGGGTCAACGGCCTGGGTGTGCCGGCGATCACCTTCCCGGCCGCGGCGACCAGCGAGGACCTGGCCATGCTGCTCGCCGACGAAAAGGGCGCCTCGCTGCTGGTCGCGGTCGGCACCCACGCCACCCTCGTCGAGTTTCTCGACAAGGGCCGCGGCGGGATGGCCTCGACGTTCCTGACCCGGCTGAAGGTCGGCGGCAAGCTTGTCGACGCCAAGGGGGTGAGCCGGCTCTACCGGCAGAGCATCTCCGGCTCGTCGCTGCTGCTGCTGGTGCTGTCGGCGATCGCGGCGATGGCGTCCGCGGTGGCCGTGTCGACAGTCGGGAAGGCGTACCTGGGCGTGGTCGCCGAGTGGTGGGACAATTTCGTGTTCCAGCTGTACCGGCTTTTCTAGTTCCCGACCGATCAAGAGGCTGCAAGCGTGATCAACTTCCGCTACCACGTGGTGTCCCTCACCGCGGTCTTCCTGGCTCTGGCGATCGGCCTGGTGGTCGGCACAGCCGCCCTCAACGGCCCGGTCGCCGACTCGCTCAAGGAGCAGGTCACCGGGCTACGCAAGGACAACCAGCAGTGGCGTCAGACGGTCAGCAACATGGAGAAGCAACTGGCGCTGGAAGAGGAGTTCGCCGAGGAGACCTCCCAGATCCTCCTGCCGGGCACCCTCACCGCGCGTCGGGTAGCGGTTCTCAGCCTGCCCAACGGGCGTGACCACACCGAGAACGTGCTCAAGAAGCTTCAGCAGGCCGGGGCCACCATCACCGGCCAGGTCGACCTGCAGGACAAGTTCATCAACCCGGACAACAACTCCAACCTGCTGGAGTTGGCCGTCACCGCCGCCCGCCCGACCGCGCAGACCACCGGCCTGCCGGGCAACGGGCACGGCGTGGAAACCTCCAGCGCGCTGCTGGCCAGTGTCCTGCTGGACCGGCCCCAGGGCGTCGCGCCGGTCAGTGACGCCGACCGTCGGGCGGTGCTCGCCGCCTACAACAACGCCGGCTACCTGACCACCGACAGCAACAAGGTCACCGCCTCGGCGGAGGCGGTCGTCGTGGTCAGCGGTCAGCCGTACGTCGACAAGGACTCCGACAAGCGGGACGAGTCGGTGGTCAAGATCGCCGAGCAGTTCGACCGCACCGGGGCGATCGTGGTGGCCGGCAACGGTTCCGTCGGCGGCAACCTGGTCGGCGTGGTGCGCGGCGACCCGGTGCTCGCCCAGACCATCTCCACGGTCGACAACGCCAACACCGTGCAGGGCCAGGTGGTCACCACCCTTGCCCTGGTGCAGCAGCTCACCGAGAAGAAGGCCGGGCAGTACGGCGTCGGCGACAACGCCGCCTCCGGCCTGTTGCCTAGACTGCCCCAGTGAGCGAACGACGTACCCCCGTGTCCGGATCCGACCAGGTGGCGCGTGACCGAGCCCGCGAGGTGACGGCGTGAGCGCCCTGGGCCGGCTGTTGATCGCCGGCGCGGGTGCCGCGGCGGCCCGCTACGCGCTGCGTGAGGTGCGCACCTCGCCGGCCGGGCCCGCGTTGGAGCGCACCAACTTCCGTGGCCGCACGGTCAGCCTGGCCGCCGGGCCGGCGCTCGCCGCCGGCGCGGCCGCCGCCGGCGCGTTCGGTGCCACCGGCGGCGCCGCCGGTGGGGCCGCCCTGGTCGCCGGTCTCGGGGCGGGCGGCGTCGGCCTGTACGACGACGTGGTCGGCGCGCGGCCGGAGCAGAAGGCGGCCAAGGGCTTCGCCGGTCACCTCGCCGCGCTACGTGAGGGGCGGGTCACCGCCGGTCTGGTCAAGGTCGTCGGGGTGGGTGCCGCCGGGCTGGGTGCCGCCGCGCTGCTCGCCGCCGACCCCCGGGTCGCCGCGCACCCGCGCCGGCAGCGGCACGGCGCGTTCGGCCGGGGTGTCGACGTGCTGCTCGGTGCCGGCGTGATCGCCGGCACGGCCAACCTGCTCAACCTGCTCGACCTGCGGCCGGGCCGCGCCCTCAAGTCCGGGCTGCTGCTCGCCGCGCCGCTGACCGGCGGCCCGCAGGGCGGGATCGCCGCGGGCGCTGACGCACCGGACGGCACCGACTACCGCACCCGGACCACAGGGGTCGCACCGGCGCGGCCAGGGCTCGAGGTACGCGTCATCGAGGCGG
>NZ_JBEZGJ010000209.1:0-11248 GCF_040649965.1 Micromonospora sp. NPDC048843 | reverse complement strand
CGCGGCGACGGCGCGTCCCCAGGTGATGTCGACGCTCATCGCCGGATCCCTTCTCCTGTTCCGACGTACAGCTTATGGAGCCACGTGCGGTCGCCGTCGGTAAGGAACACCGTCAGGCGTGTTCCTTGCGGCAGGATCGTGGCGAGGATCTTTTCGCAGACCAGGGGTCTGATCGGATCGTCGCACGGGGTGTGATTGAGCACGAGCGTGGCCTCTGATGGGCTGCCGGGACGGCGCAGCACAGCGGCGGCCTGCGCCTCGGCGTGGTCCATCACGATGGCCTGAGCCAGCGGCGGCTTGAGTCCCACCCCCGCAGCGGGAAGCCTGCCCACCCTGATCTGCCGGCTGCGCAACCGACCATCTGACTCCGCCGAGAAGTCGGGATCGCCCATGATCGACCCGTCGGCGAGGAGAAACGCCTCGGTCTTGTCCTGCGGTTCGCTGCGACGCGCCAGACTCGCGGCCGCCCGAAGGACCGCCTGCGGTGGGTCAGCAAGTGCGGGTGGTCGACGGATTCCGCCGCCACCCGCGGTCAGTTTCCCAGACCGCCCAGCCCACGCACCCGCGTGAGGATCTCATCCACCTTGCCCGCTGACTGACCGGCCGCGACATCGGCTGCACCGAGCTGCTGTGAGCTGCGGTCCACCATCGCGGCAGTGCTCTGATCGGCGGTGCCCTGCAACGCCGCCTGGATCAACGCCCGCGCTTGGTGAAGCTCAGAGCCGGCAGCTCGTACCAGTTGCCGAGCCCGGTCAAGATGCGCTTTGGCTTGAAGAAGCCGACTGATCAACTCTGCCGCACTCACCCCAATCACTGTGCCAGACCATAGACGAACGCAGGTTCCCGTCATGATGCCGCTCGACGACAATCGTCGCGGATCAGACGGGCACGTCCGTAGCGCGGTAGGCGCGGCTGGGGAGTTCCAGGTAGCCGACTGTGGCGCGAACACTTCGCGGGGCACCGCGCAGAAAGCCAGCCGGTATAGATCGGGCGCTGGCAGCGAGTGCCTGTGGTCCAATGCGGTGGAGGAGGAGCGAAACCCAAGATTCAACCGCTTGACGCGTTGCACGGTGCTCGTTCCGTCGGCGCGGGAATGCCGTCCACGGCGCTGCAGGAGAGCCGCATGCTCAAGTGGGTGGCGCTGTGTTGTTCGGACGGCTACACCGACCGCTACGGGGAGCGTTATCGGGGCTCTGGTGTGGGCATCGCTGACGGCATCAGCACGGTCCAGTGCCCGTCGCCAAGACCTGTGTCGGTGTGCCATTCGCCGACCGCGATGATTGCCGCTCGTGTGCCATCGGCGTAGTCGACCGTGACGCGGCTGTCGTCATCCAGGTACCCGAGAAGCGTTGCGGTATCCACGACCTCCTGGGTGAGGTGATGCTGCTTGCGCGTGGTGGCCTCCAGCGATGTGACCGGTTCAATGGTTAGGACCACAGTGTCGCCATTGCGGCGCAGCCCGGTTACACGTGCAGCTCGGTAGGCCGATGTGGCGACCACCAGCAGCCGCGAGGGGTCCGCTCCTGAGAGTTTGGCGGCGATGGTGCGGGCGGCTTCGTCCTCGAGCAGGTCGGTGTAGTCGCTCGCTGGGTTGGTGCCCTTGATCCGGCGGACGTTGCCGTCAGGAACACCGAGGTTGATCAGGCGGTCCGCGATGTCGTCAGGACAGGGATTGACCACGTCGACCTGCGTGTCGGTGCCACGGAGTGTGTCGATGAACATGCCGGAGGTGACCAGGTCGGTCGGCGGCAGCGAGTAGCCGATCAGCGCGACCCGGTCGGCCGCACGCAGCGCCTCAGATGCCGAGCGCCAAAGCTCGCGGGTCACCGGGTTGTTGTAGAAGGCGGATTTCGCGGCGGCGGGCGGCACGATGAAGGGACTCCGGCCAGGCAGAGCTTGCCGGCGGCGGGACTCGTCAACGCCTTGTGGATCACCCCAGCCGCCCTGCAACTCCCAGCGTTGGATCGTGGCGCCGGAACTGTCGCCGGGCACCCAGAATGTATCCAGCGAGCCGTGCAGCTTCAGCAGCCTCAACGTGTCCGCGCTGCTGGCTACGATGAAGCCCGGCTGGCGGTAGAACGGCGGCACGTCGCGCACCAGCCGGAACGCGCGCGCGATATCGCCGACCGGCCACTGCCCCGGACGCAGGTGCTCAATGGTGTGCTCGATTAGCATGTCGTAGTTGAACGTGATCACGTCGGAGAGACCGGTGTGCATGAGCCCGACCAGACGTTGCAGCCACCAGTCCGGTTGTCCAGCGAGCACATTGAGCTGACACTCCTGAACGATCGTGTAGATGTTGTCGGTGACGTTCAGGAACAGCCCGTGGTTGCTGTAATTCTCATGATCGAGCAGATCTGGCTGAGGTTCGGCGAGCCGAGACAACCATGCCTCGAAATAGCCGCCTTTGAAGCCGCGCGGGGAACGGGCTGCCGCCGCAGGAAGGCGGCCGCGCACGAGGTTGCCTAACGCGTCAGTCAGTGGCATTTTGTCGGAGATCGCCAGCGACAAGCCAGCACCCAACACGAAGGCGGTTCGCAACAGACAACTCCGGTCTATCAGGAACGGAAACGGGCTTTACCATACGTGTCAAGCAGGGACAGCCAGCTCGACGGCATCCGACCCGACCGCCCGTCGAACGGTACCCTCCCATGCAGCACTGTCATCGCTGCGGAAGACGAGGCTCAGGAGTCGGTTCCCGTGGCGACCAGCCATTCGCGGGCGCTCCTGGCCGTCGCACGCAGCTGTGGATGCCTCTGCACGACCTCGCGCTGTCGCTCGGCGGGCAATCCGAGCTCGTGCAGCACGTTGAGGATCACGACTGCTGTGGTCACCTCCACAACGGCGATCAGCTCCTCGGTTGAGTGCTTCGGGGTCCCGCCCTCGTGCGCCAGGTCGTTCCGAGCCCGAGTGGTCCTCCTCGCCCATTGATCTACGTCCGGCATGAGCAGCCGGACCGCTTCAGCGTCAGGACGCGCAGCGAGCGCGTACAGCCGGTCCCGCAGAGTCGGGTCGTTGCGGATAACTCCTTTGAATCTCTCTCGGTCGCCCTCGGGCACGTGCGCCAACATCGCTTCGCGCATTGGCTTGAACTCATCGGCGGGCATAGGGCGCTCGTCGATGCGGAGACACCGATGCAGCACCTCAGCTGCTCCCACCGCTGTCAACAGATTGCTCTCTACATAGGGCGCCGGTGCGTAGCGAAGACCCAAGATCATATTGATCGCCAGCTGTAGCCGCCCGTGTGCCTCGCACCAGCGGGGAACGACCTCCTCGAACGGGAACGATGCGCACGTAAAGAACACGAGGTGGTAGTCGACTGCCTTGGCATCGTGCTTACCAAGCACCGAGGGCGAGTAGAGCACATCAGCACTTCGGCGCAGTGACGGCCGGTCACCACGCGCCACAGAGTCCGCGTTTGCCAGCTGCAGTCGCAACCAAATCACGCCGGCGGCGCGGTGTGTCGCGAGCGCGATCAGATCTTGAACCAGGCTGGCCGCCCCTATTGCGCCGCTCAAGGAGAACGGGTCCGTAGGAACGATTCGCAGGAACGCACTGTCGCGCATGCGGCCGACGGTCCCGCCCCTCCGCTGATCGAAAAACGGCAGTGTGTGCCGGTGCGAGAGGAGGAACTCAGTTCCATCGACCGTGATCGACTGGGATTCCGGCGGCTTCACGGAGATGCTTCCGCTTCCGTCTGGAGTGCCGTCGGCAACTCCCACGAAGCCCTCGAACGCCGACGAAGCTGCCCACAGCCCGAGGTCCTCGACAGACACCTCGGCCGCGGTGAACGCTGCGTCGTTCTCCCCGCTGACGTGCGCCCCGATGAGCGCCGTCGTCACCAACACCGTCTGCTTGTCTGGGCTCTTTACTCGCGCACCGAAGGTCCGCATGCTGCTCTTCGGGACGCAAGCGAGAAGGCTTATCTCGCGCTGCTCGGCCGCACCGTGAATGACGTCCCACGTCTGGTGCCCTTCGTGAACCAGAGCGAGGCCAGGAGAGGGGTTCGACACAATCCGGTCTTCGAACGCGCCTATCAACGAGAGCACGATGCCGTCCTCCGGCTCGTAACGCAGCACGCCAGGGATTCGCTCGTCAGGGTCGTCGGGGAGCCACCAGAGACCTGCCCACTCGGCGGACTCGTCGAGGTTCAGAGGATCATTGGCCATGAAGTTCGCTTTCGCTGGGGTAGGACATCCTGCGTCGCGGCCTGCTCGCCGGCCGGGTCGGCGTCCAGCAGGGTAACCATCTTGAACTTCTGTCGCTCGCCGCGGCGCGCAAGTGGTGCACCATCTAGCTGGCGGCTTAGCCAGGGCAATCGCGACGTCGGTGCGCATCGTCGCTACGCCAGCCTTACGGATCGCTGCCTGAGGAGGGTGACGTGGTTGCCGTGCTGGTGCGTATGTAGCAGCAGGACCGTAACCAACTCCTCAATCTTCTGCCCGGGTCACGCGCTTTCGATCCCCGGTGGCTATCGCTGGATGGCCAACACGATGTCGAATCTGTCCTACTTGCGCTGTCTTGGGATGGACCGTGACGGAGCCCCACGGAGGCAGTCCGGCAGTCTGGCCTCGTTGCCAGCGCCCGCATTCTTGACGGGCTTTGGGCAGCCGTCTGGTTGTCGACGACGGCAGCTGCCTGGGGTTGACTTACGGCGTCCTGTTCCGCCAACGGTGCCGACTCGTCATGTTGTGGCAGGTCGTAGGTGGCCGCAACAACGACGCCCGACATGAGGAGCAGGTTACCCGTCGGGTCCCGGCCGGTTTGTCGCGTCAAAGTGCGGCACAGCCGACGTCAACTTGCACCCGGTGCGCCGTCTCGAGGCGCTAGATGTCTCACTTCCGGCAGATGGTTGCCTTCAGTAGTTGATTGCGTGCATCCTGTTGGGCTGGGCGAGCCCGAGGAGGCATAGTGCCGGACCCCGTGTCCCCGACAAGTCCTACCGTCAGGCGTCTGACCCAAGGTCTCGTGGCGCACCTGCTCGCGCAGGTCAAAAGCAGCGAGCGGCCGAATCGCGACGCGATCGACGAGGCCAACACCTACTGGCTTCGTAGGCCACCACAAGACAACGCTCGTTCCCGCGGACCGGTCATCATGCAGGTCGCCTACCCTCCGCCACCTGAACCACCTGTACCCCCAACGGCGCTCCGTGACCTGCTAGACGGTACGGAGTACGGCAATGCCGAAGGCCCGCCACTCCAGCTCGTGACGAACGACAGCGGCCATCTAGCAACAGGTCCGGCAATCCCCGATTCCCTTCGGCAGGAGTACGAGGCCTGGCTCGCCGTGTGGACGAAGTGGGCCGAGCAGGAGCGCCGCGTAGGGGAGCAGCGCGCGACCTACACCTACCTGGAGCGACTTCAGCGCCTGGCACAGCAACGTGGCGATGCCGAGGAGCTTGTGCTCGGTGTCGGTCTCCTTACCTCCAGCGCCGCTGGCCGTTGGGCCATTCGACGGCACCTGCTGGTCTGGAACGCGGCCATCGTCGAGGACCCGGCGACCGACAGCCTGCAGGTCACCTTGTCCCTCGACCAGCGGATGAGGATCGAGGACCAGGACTTTCTCACGTCTCAAGACGGATACCGCGCCAAACCCTTCGAATCCCCTTGGTTCGATACCGGGGCGCAGCTACACCCCTTCTCACCGGAGGTGGTGCGCCTACTGCAACTCTGGCGGCGCCGTTGCTGGGAACGTCCTCTTCAGCTTGCTGACGACCGGTGGGAACCTCCGCTCCTCGACGAGGCCGACACGACACGGCTGACCCCCGCCCCAGCCCTATTCCTCCGCCGTCGTGACCGCAAGGGACTGGAACGGATTTACCGCACCATCGCTGACAGCCTTGAGGACGCAGACGCTCCTACCCCTCTCGGCCTGGCGCAGCTCGTGACCCCGATCGAGGCAACACAGCGCAGCAATTGGCTCAAGGGTGCAGGGCGGGATCGCCCGGTCACCAGCGACGACCCGCTGTTCCCTCTCCCGAGTAACCGAGAACAGCGCAGGGTGCTGGCCAAGCTCAGCGACGACACGACCGTCGTCGTGCAGGGCCCACCAGGCACGGGCAAGACACACACGATCGCCAACCTCATCTGCGCGCTGCTCGCCGACGGCCAGAGGCTGCTCATCACGAGCCAGAAGGACCAAGCGCTGCGCGTGCTCCGCGAGAAGTTACCCGAGTCGGTGAGACAGCTGTGTGTGCTCATGACGGGCATGCAACGGACAGGCACAGACGAACTCGACCGCAGCATCACCGCGCTGTCGGAGCTGTCCTCCACGATCACCGTCGACGAGCTACGTAGCGACATCACCCAACTTCGGCAACAGCGCGCCAGCCTGAGTGCTCGCCTCGAGCAGACGATCCGTGATTTGGGCGTGATCCGCGAACAGGAGTACGCGACCCACGAGCCGACCGCCGCTGGCTATGGCGGCACGCTCGCGCAGATCGTCGAACAACTGAACGCCGGCCGCGATCAGCACGGCTGGATCGAAACCCTACCCACCGGCGTCTGCCGGGATGCGCCCCTGTCGAACGACCAGGCCCAAGAGTTGTGGCGGCTTCTCACCTCCGCCACACCACAGCGCGCCGCACGAGCCCGGCAGTTCATTCCCGACTCCGACGAGGTTCCACACGCTGCGGACGTCGCCGCCATGATCGCCACCATCGCTCACGCTGAGCGGATCCTCGGCTCCGACCACACCGCCACCGCTTGGTCACTCACCACCCTCGACGACGCCAGCCTTGCTGAAATTCAGCGCCACGTCGTGGTTGCCACCGACGCCCTGGCATCCTGCGGACTACCCGACACGATCACTGACTGGGACGCCGCAGACTGGCGACGCAGAGCCGCCGAAGCGCTCCTGACCCGGCAAAGCCCCGCCTACTGGGAGGCCCTGTTCGCCGAACTGCGAGAGGTGGAGCCCCACGTACGTGCCCTCACGGCGCTCAACGACTGCGACATCGACCTGGGCACTACACCCCTCACCGCAGCCCACCTCAGCCGCCTCTCGGGCCAGGCCAAGCGTCTGCGTAGGCACATGGCCAATGGCCGACGCCTACGCCGCTACCTGCCCCCACGCGCCCAGCTCGACGCCACGGACCTACTGCAAAGCTGCACGGTTGACGGCGCCCCGCCCGCCACCACCTCAGAACTGACCGCACTGTCCACCTTCCTTCAGGCCGAAACAGCCGTCACCACGGCTCTGGAAGCATGGGCCCAGGTCGGCGTTCCGACGTTCCACGGGCCGCTACGCCGTCGAGTCGCACATCTCCACGACATCTCACACAACGCCTCGGCCCTGCGCACACTCGCCGCCGTGCGGGACACAGTGGAGCGCCTTCTACGCAGCCACGGAATCCGCTTCGCAGTCCGCAGCCCGCAAGATTGGGACCTCCTCGTCCGCATTGGCCACAACCGAACGACTATCACCGGGGCACGGCAGGCGTCCGAAGCCATCACTGAGCTCACCAACAGAATGCAGACATGGCGCCGGAACCCAGACGTCGCCCCCGAAGCCGCCGAGCTCAGCGTTGCTCTCGGAAGCAGCGACATCGACCGTTACGCGGCGGCCCGCCGACAGCTTGATCTGGCCAGGAGCGACAAGGACTCACAACAGCGCTGCGAACAGCTGCTCCAGAAACTCTCCGCCGCCCACCCGGCACTCGCCACCCAGATCAGCGAGAACCTCAACGATCCAACCTGGGGACACCGCCTCACCGACCTCGAAGCGTCGTGGGCCTGGAGCGCAGCAGCGGCCTACCACCAGATGATCCGGCCAACAGATACCGAGCAGATCCACGAGCAGCGCATCGGCGATGTTGAACTAGAACTCAACCGCGTGACCGCAGAGCTAGCTGGCAAACAGGCTCTGCAACACTGCCTGGAACAAATAACGGAAGAACAGCGTCAAGCTCTCCAGTCCTACAAGACCAACATGGGCGCCTACGGCCGAGGGCAGGGCAAGAACAAGGACCGGTACCTCACCGCAGCGTTCGAGGCGATGAAGAACGCCCAGCAGGCCGTCCCCGCCTGGGTCATGCCCCTATCAGCCGTGATCGACACCATCACGCCACGACCCAACGCCTTTGACGTCGTCATCGTCGATGAAGCCAGCCAAGCCAGCGTCGATAACCTCTTCCTTCTGTGGCTGGCACCACGAGTCATCGTCGTCGGCGACGAGAAGCAGTGCGCACCCGGTGCCAACTACCGAAACAACGACTCCGAGGCCGTCCAAGAGAGCCTCGACTGGCACCTAGCCGACATGGAACTGAACCTCCGCAACGGTTTCCTCCCCACCTCAAATCTCTACGAACTCCTAGCCACCCGCTTCTCCGATGTCGTTCGACTCTCCGAACACTTCCGATGCATGCCCGAAATCATCGGATGGTCCTCTGCGCAGTTCTACGACGGCAGACTTATCCCACTCCGCCAGTTCGGCGCCGACCGCCTCGACCCCCTCAGAGTCGTGCAGGTCAACGACGCCATGGAAGAGGGACAACGGGCAACCCTGCGCAACCAGGTCGAAGCCAGCGCCATCATCGATAACGTTCAAAAGATCATCGACGACCCGATGTGCCGCAACAAGACCATCGGCATCATCGCGCTGCAGAGCGGCAAACAGACTCAGATCCTTGAGAAGCTGCTCTACGAGCGCATCGACCCGGCCGACATACGCCACCGACAAATTCGAGTTGGCCAACCACCCGACTTCCAAGGCGACGAACGCGACATCGTCCTGCTGTCCATGGTCGTGACGAAGGCCAGAACGGCTCTCACCGGCCGCACCGAGCAGCGTCGGTACAACGTCGCCGCCAGTCGCGCCCGTGACCAACTCTGGCTGTTCACCTCGGTGCCCCCTAACAGCCTGAATCCCACCGACCTTCGCCACTCCCTGCTGACCTACATGCTCCACCCTCCGGCGACCTTCACGGTCGATCCCGAGCTCGATGACGTCACCCCCGACACCCGCACCGAACCCTTCGCCGGCCTGCTGCAGCAACGCGTCTTCCTGGAGCTGCGGCGCCGCGGCTACGCCGTAGTCCCGCACTACCCCGTCGACCACCGAGCCATCGATCTTGTCGTCGTCGGCGACAACGGCCGGCTGGCCGTCGAGTGCGACACACCGTCGCGGTACCGACAACCCGAGCAGGTCCAGCAGGAACTACACCGCGAGCGAGAGCTACGCCGAGCCGGTTGGCAGTTCATTCGCATCCGGGACAGCGAATACCTGCACGACCCCGCTGCCGCCCTCGAACCACTCTGGCAGCAGCTACAGCAACGAGGCATCGAACCCCGTTCGCTGCCCGCAGCACCACGCCAGCAGCCACGTTGGAGACCCACAACGCTGTCCGATGACGAAGACGACCTCTAGGAGACCCGCGTGCTCGAGAGTATCGACGACAACACCCTCGATGAGATCGCCCGAATCGCTTGTGGCGGCGACGACTACCCCGTGTATCGACGTGGGGCCGAGCTGCCCAAGCTTCTCCAACAAGCCGGCTGGGAGAACGTCGCGCCCTACAACGGCGAACAGCGCCGAAGCTGGCTCACCAACCAGCTCCGTCAACGTCGAGACGCAGCCGGGGCCATCGACGCGCTCGTCTGCCGCCTTGCTGACCGACGTGAGTACGTTCATCGCAACGAGCCCTTGGCCGCCGCCGAGGTCACCGAGCTACTCAACAGCATCCTCGCCATCGAAGGCTTCGAGATCGCACACAGCCAGGGGCGACCCGTCATTCGGCCCTACAAGCAGCCAGAGGACCAAGAGCAACAGTCACCAGACGTCATGCTCCACGTGGCCATGGCAGACATCGTCCGCGACGCCGACCTCGCGATCGTCCTTGAAAGTCGGCTCAACGAGGCACGTATCTGCGACCGCAACGGTGCCTACGCCAGCGCGATCATCATGCTCGGCAGCCTTCTGGAAGGCGTTCTCCTCGACGCCGTCAAGGCCCGCACGCCCAACGCACAAAAGCCTCTCGACAAGTGGACCCTGCACGAGCTGATCGAGACCGCCCACCATGAAAAGTGGATACAAGCCGACGTCCGCGGTTTCGCTGGAAAACTCCGCGAATACCGCAACCTCGTGCATCCCAACGCCCAGGTGAAGATCGGCCATGCTCCAGACCGCGATACTCTCAGCATGTGTTGGCCCGTGATCAACGCAGCCCTTAACGACTTGGCGGCCACCGCAACATGACACCGAGGCTGCGGCTGGCCGCTTGACGTACTCGACATGCCTCAAGAGATCCCGTGCGCCAGCGGGCCCCAGCCGTCGTCGGCCGGCTGACCAGCGCAGACATCGAACGAGGGCGGTGAACCTCGTGCACTGAGCGCCGAAGAATCCGACCGCTACGGCTGCCGGCACGTCGACCGGCTGAAGCGCGCCAAAGGCAGAAATTCTTAGCGGCGGCTCGCCGACGCCTGATTGATCTTGTACGTGGTGCGTACCGGTTGCGCGTGGCGTTACCTGCCGGTCGACTTCCCGCCGTGGCAGACCGTGTACGCGCACTTCACCCGGCTGAACAGTCGGGGCGTGACCGAGCGGATCCTGACCGAGCTACGTGAGCAGATCCGGGTGGCACACGGCCGCGAGCCCGAGCCGACGGCGGGGATCATCGACTCACAGAGCGTGAAAGGCGCCGACACCGTGCCGCGGGATTCCCGCGGTTATGACGCCGGGAAGAAGATCAACGGCCGGAAACGGTTCATCGTCACCGACACTCTCGGCCTGCTGGTCACCGTCTGGGTCCTGGCCGCGTCCTGGCAGGACCGCGACGGTGCCAAGGGAGCCCTGCTCGCCACCTACGCGGCCACCCCCATCCGGCACGTCTTCGCCGACACGGGCTTCGCCGGGCGCCTCGTCGACTGGGCCCGCGACCTGCTGCGCACCACCGTCGAGATCGTCCGCAAACCCGCCGACCAACGAGGGTTCGTCGTGCACCCCCGCCGCTGGGTCGTGGAGCGGACCCTGGCCTGGATCACCGCCCACCGCCGCCTGGCCCGCGACTACGAAACCCACCGCGCAACGTCGGAGGCCATGATTCGATGGGCCGCCCTCGGTGGCATGCTCCGCCGCCTTGCCCGAGGCGAAGCCGCCACCCGCCAACAACGCCGCACCTTCAACACACCCGACTGACAGCAATGTGAAACGCGCTTTGAGCAGGGCTGTTTTTCCGGTTCCGGTGAATCCCTCGACGATGATGACGCCGGGTTCTCCGTCTAACGCGCCGGTCAACGCTTGTTTGAGTAGT
>NZ_JBEZGJ010000208.1:0-11260 GCF_040649965.1 Micromonospora sp. NPDC048843 | reverse complement strand
TCCACACCCAGGTCGTCGCGAACATCAACATCACCACGGCCGGCTCGTACGTGTTCCGGCTCACCAGCGACGATGGCTCCCGCTTGCGCATCGACCCGCGCCCCGCCCCGCCCCGCGCCCCGCCCCGCCCCGCGCGCGCCGATCTTGCAGTTTCTGTTGTTGATTTGGGTTGATATGCACTCTAGGTCGGGACAAAAAGTGCAAGATCGCGGAGTTGGGTCGGGTGCGGGAGACTCGCGTCGTTGCCGAACTTCAGTCGCCGTCGAGCAGCCAGCGGACCACCTCGATCTTCTCGGGGAAGACGATGTCGTCGGTGACGCTCCAGGACAGCGTGTGCCCGATCGTCCAACCCCGGACCCGTTCCCGGTCCAGCCCCAGTTCGGTGCTGAGCCGGTGCAGTCGATGCCGGACGGCGGCCGCTGAGTGCCCCAACTCCGGGCCGCGCACCATCGGCACGACCGAGAACTCGCGCTCCCCGATCAGCGGCTTCGGGTCGATCGCCAGCCACGGCCCTCGTCCAGCGGCAAGTGCGTCGGCGGCGAGTGCGTCGGCGGCGAGTGCGTTGGCGGCGAGGATGTTGCCGGCGTGCAGGTCCTGGTTGACCAGCACCTGCTCGCCCTGGCTCGACGCCAGACCGGTGGTCAGCTCGAGCGCCCCGTCCAGCAGCCGTCGCTCATACGGTCGCCCGGCCCGTTCCCAGGCCCGGGGCATCCGGTCGATCCAGCCGGCGGCCTCCTGCGCCAGCGGTGCGAACGGCGCGCCGGCCGGTCGCCAGAGCCGGGGGAGCAGACCGACCACCACGTCCAGCGCTCGGTCCGGCGGTAGGTCGTGCAGGGGAGTGCCGGGCTGGCAGCGTTCGAGCAGCAGGGCACGCCGCTCGGGGTCGTGGGCGAGCAGACGGATCGCCGCGTCACCGTCCCACTGGGCCAAGGCGTCGGCCTCGTACCGGCTCTCCTCGTCGGGAAACTGGAGCTTCAGCACCGCCGCAGTGCCGTCGGGCAGGTGGGCGGGGAGCGCCAGTGATGCGTACGCCTGCCGGAAGGGCGGCCCGACCCGTAGCGACCAGCGCTCGGCGCACTCGTTCAGCCACGTCGGGAGTGCCGCCAGCCAGGCGCGACCGGCCTGTGATCCGCGTACCCAGTCGAGTCCCTCGGGCAGATCCATCCGGCGCTCCTGAGTCGTGCGGCGATTCGTGCCGGCCGCCAGGTGATTCAGCCGGGCCACGGCGTTCACACGCCGGTCCACAGTGGCTAGCGTGGACGGGTGCAGATTGGTGTGAACGTACCGAACTTCGCCCCGGGCACCGACCCCGACGTGTTGCGTCGGTGGGCGCAGACGGTGGAGGGTCTCGGCTTCGACCTGTTGATGGTCTCCGATCACATCGCGGTGACCCCGGACGTGGCCGAGCAGTACCCGGCGCCGTTCTACGAGCCGTTCACCACGCTGTCCTGGCTGGCCGGGGTGACCAGTCGGGTTCGGCTGGGCACCACTGTGCTCATCGTCCCGTACCGGCACCCGCTGCTCACCGCCCGGATGGCGGCGAACCTCAACCGGCTCAGCGGCGGGCGGCTCGTCCTCGGTGTCGGCGTCGGCTGGGCCCGGCAGGAGTTCGAGGCGCTCGGCGTGCCGTTCCGGCAGCGCGGCGCGCTGACCGACGAGTACCTGCACACCATGCGCGAGGCCTGGCAGGACACCGACGACTACGACACGGCTGCGATCCCGATCTGGGTCGGTGGCAACAGCGAGGCCGGCATGCGCCGCGCGGTACTGCTCGGTGACGCGTGGCACCCGCTGCGGATCACGCCCGGACGGCTGGCCGAGGCGGTCGGACGACTGACGGACATCGCCGACGAGTTGGGTCGCCCGGTGCCCGCGGTGGTGCCGCGGATCGCGCTCCAGGAGACCCGAGAACCGAGCACCGGCCCGGAGCGGCTCGCCGGCGTCGGCACCATCGATCAGATCGTCGCCGACCTGGACAAGCTTCGTGCGCTCGGCGCGGAGACGGTGGTGCTGGACCCGTTCAACGGCGACCTGACCGAGATCCGCCAGCCCGAACGCGCCTGGCGGACCCTTGCGGCAGTGGCCGCACATCACGCAACCCAGGAGGACCGATGACCCCCGACGACGAGAAGTTTCTCCGCCACGCAGTGGAAATCGCCAGGCGGGCGGGGGCTTCCGGCGAACGGCCGTTCGGCTCGTTGCTGGTCGACGCGGCCGGCGTCGTCCTGATCGAGGACCACAACACTGTGGTCTCCGACGCGGACATCAGCGCCCATCCGGAGTTGAAGCTGGCCCGCTGGGCGGCTCGGGAACTCTCCCCCGAGGTGGCCGCCGGCACCACGATGTTCACCAGTTGCCAGCCCTGCGCGATGTGCGCGACGGCGATCGACCGGTCCGGCCTCGGGCGGGTGGTGTACGCGCTGTCCACCGAGCAGTTCGAGGAGGTCAAGCCGGCCACCCCGCCGCTGCCCCCGGTCCGTTACGAGGGGCCGGCGCTGTTCGACGAGGCACGCCAGTCGATCGACGACTACTACTGACCGGGCCCGTCTGCGGTGCCTGGTAGGTGAGGGCGAGACGACCCGGTGTTGCGGACGCGTGCGCGCCACAGGTCGTCCTGGGTGCCTGTCTTGTGCCAGAGGTGGGCGACGCCGTCCGGGCCGAGGTCGTCGAGGGGTACGAGGAAGTCAGTGGACAGCGTCTTGGCGAATTCGTCGACATCGGCGATCACGCGGGGGGTGCTGGCGGCGGCACCCAGCCGACGCAGCGTCCGGGACAGCAGGACCAGGGTATGGTCGCCGCTCGGCCGAGCGGCCATGAGCGTGGTGACGTACGCCGAGGCGGGGGACGTGGACAGCTCCCGGGAGTGGGTGGCGAAGTCGGCGACCTCCCGTGGCTGCAGGCGCAGGTCGTAGGAGGCGATGGTTCCGCCGGGGCGGTGGTGGAAGCGCCAGGTATCCGGATCGAGCCGCTCAAGCCGGTAGGCCAGACTTCCCTGGATGTGGGGCCCCTCCCGCATCGGCAACGGCTGGATGAATCCGTCGCCGATACCAGCGTCGGCCAGCCAGCGTCGCCCATCGAGGTCGACGAGCAGCGCGTTGTGGTTGCCCCACATCGCCTCGCCGCGGGTAGCGCGCCTACGCGCCGAACTCACCCAGCGCAGCGTGGACCGCTACCTGACCCTCATGCTCGATGGCCTGCGTGCTGGCCCGGACGTCCAAGACCTTCCCCCCGCCGAGATCGGCCTGGTCGACCTCGGGGGCGCCTGATGGATGTGGGACGCGGTCATCGCCACAGCCGGGCGGCCGTCCCCGTTGCGGTGTGACGCAGCCGGAATTGACAGTCGACCGACTGCCGGAGCAGGGTTGAGCGGTGACAACGATGTCAACGGTCAAATGGGAGGAAAAGCCTCCCGCCGCGTGCCGGCCCTGGCTGGTCGATTCGTGGCGTACCGTTGGCGGTTTTGCGGCGCGGACCCGGTCCGTCCGCCGATCCTGGCCGTATGTCCCTTTCCTACCCGACGGTGACCAGCTGAGATGACCGACGTGCCCCGACCTGACGCCGTAACGACCCCCACTCCGGCGGGGTCACCAGACCTGCCCGATCTGGACGAGTTCCTCGTCGACCAGACCCGGACGCTGCTCGACACCGCCCGCCGCTCGGTCCGGCCCGAGGGCGGTTTCTGGTGGCTCACCGACGACCGCACCCCGGATCGTGGCGAACCGATCCACACCTGGATCACCTGCCGGATGACCCACGTGGCCGCCCTCGCCCACCGCAACGGCGACCCGGACGCCGCCGCCCTGGTGGACCACGGGATCGCCGCGCTCAGCACGCTACTGCGCGACGACCGGTACGGCGGCTGGTTCGGCGCGGTGGACCAGCAGGGAGTGCCAGTCAACGACCGCAAGGCCGGCTACGACCACGCGTTCGTCCTGCTCGCCGCCTCCAGCGCCGCGCGCGCCGGACGGCCCGGCGCGAACCGGCTGCTCGCCGACGTGCTGGCCGTCGTGCGGGACCGGTTCTGGGACGACGACGCCGGCGCGGTCCGCGAATCGTGGAACCGGGACTGGACGGTCACCGAGGACTACCGGGGCGCCAACAGCAGCATGCACATGGTCGAGGCGTTCCTCGCCGCTGCCGCCGCCACCGGCGACGCGAGCTGGGCCGACCGGGCCCTGCGGATCGCCACCCACCTCGTGCACGGTGAGGCGGCCCGACACGACTGGCGGCTGCCCGAGCACTTCACCACCGACTGGACGCCGCTGCCCGACTACAACCGGGACCAGCCCGCCGACCCGTTCCGGCCGTACGGCTCCACGATCGGGCACTGGCTGGAGTGGGCCCGGCTGCTGCTGGAGTTGGAGGCGGTGCTGCCGCAGCCACCCCGCTGGCTGCTCGCCGACGCCCGCACCCTGTTCGCCGCGGCAGTGCGTCGCGGCTGGGCGGTCGACGGCGCGGACGGCTTCGTCTACACCATTGACTGGGACGACCGGCCGGTGGTGCGCTCCCGGATGCACTGGGTTCTCGCCGAGGCCATCGGTGCGACGATCACCCTGCACCGCCGCACCGGGGACGCGGTCTACCTCGACTGGTACCGGGTCTTCTGGGCGTACGCCCGCCGCACTCTCATCGACCAGACCGGATGGCGGCACGAGTTGGACGCGCAGAACCTGCCCGCCCAAACGGTCTGGCACGGCCGACCGGACGTCTACCACGCCTACCAGGCGGTACTGCTGTCCCGCGCGGCCGACGGGCTCGGCGGCCCCGGCCCGCTCGCACCGGGGGAGGTGACCGCGTGATCGTCGTCGCGGGTGAGGCGCTGATCGACCTGGTCGTCACCGCCGAGGGGCAGCGGGCCGTGCCCGGTGGCTCCCCGGCGAACGTCGCGGTCACCCTGGCCCGGCTCGACCAGCCGGTACGACTGCTGGCCCGACTCGCCAGCGACGAGTACGGTCGGCAACTCGTCGAGCACCTGAGCGCCAACCGGGTGGACCTGGAGTGGGCGGTACGCGCCGAGGAGCCCACGTCGGTGGCGGTGGCCACAGTGAACGCCGCCGGGCAGGCCAGCTACGAGTTCCGGCTGGCCGGTGCGGCCGACTGGCAGTGGACGCCACAGGAGTTGCCCGAGCTGGCCGGTTCACCGGCGATCGCACTGCACACCGGGTCCCTCGCGCTCGCGTTGGCACCCGGCGCGGACGCGCTGGAGGGCCTGCTCGCCCGGGAACGCCAGCGGGACGGGCTCACGGTCTCCATCGACCTCAACCTGCGCCCGAGCATCGTCACGGATCGGGTGGCGGAGCAGGAGCGGGTACGCCGGCAGATTCGCCTCGCGCACCTGGTCAAGGCCAGCGACGAGGACCTGGCCTGGCTCTACCCGGACCGTTCGGTGGCCGACGTGATGACCGAATGGCGTACGGCCGGTGTGTCCTGCGCCGTGGTGACCCGGGGCGGGGACGGCGCCTGGCTGCTCGCGCCGGACGGCTCGCTGCACGAGGAGCCGGCGGTCCGCACCACTGTGGTCGACACCGTTGGCGCCGGCGACTCGTTCACCGGTGGCCTGCTGGCCGCGCTGGCCGACCTCGACGCGCTCGGTGACCGGCCGGCCGATCGGCTCGCCGCGGTGACCCCGCAGCAGTGGGCGGAGGTGCTCCGACAGGCCGCCACTGTGGCCGCGCTGACCTGCGCCCGCCGAGGCGCCAACCCACCGACCCGCGCCGAGGTCGACGCCCTCCTGACGGCCGCGAGCTAAACCACTCTGCCGGTCGATCATGGACTTGTGGTGGGCGTTTGACCGCACTTTGCGGCATACGTGAGGCACCACAACTCCATGATCGACCCCCGGGAGCGGGGGGATCAGGTCAGGCCGCGGGGTAGGAGCCTCGTGGGGAGCACTGTGGTCGTCGGCGGGGAGTCGTCGCCGGCTATGCGCTCGAACAGCCGTTCGGTGGCGACCCTCGCCAGCTCCCTCGTGTCGTACGCGACGACGGTCAGCGGTCGGGGCATCAGGTGGGCCAGCTCGAAGTCGTCGAAGCCGACCAGCGCCGCGTCACTGCCCCGCCGGTGCAGCTCCTGGAGCGCGCCGACGGTGAGCCGGTTGTTGGCGCAGAAGAAGGCGGTGGGCGGCTCCGGAAGGTCGAGCAACCCGGCGACCGCTCGGCCGGCCTCCTCGGGAGCGATGAGCCGCTCACGGATCAGCGACTCGTCCGGCTCGACCCCGGCGGCGTCCAGCGCCGCCCGTGCCCCGGCCAGCCGCTCCCGCATCGTGGGCACGCTCGGCGCGCCGAGCAGCAGCCCCACCCGTCGGTGCCCCTCGTCGAGCAGCGCGGTCACCCCGGCGTGGCTGCCACCCCGGTTGTCCAACAGCACGGCGTCGGCCTGAAGCCCCTGCGGCGGCCGGTCCAGGAACACCACAGGCATGCCCAGCTCGACCTCGCGACGCAGGAACGAGTGGTCGAGGCCCGCCGGCACCACCAGCAGGCCGTCGACGCGGCGTTGGGTGAAGTCCTGGAGCAGGGCGCGTTCCCGCTCCGGATCCTCCTCCGACGACGCGGTGATCAGCATGGTGCCGTGGGCGGCGGCGATCTCGGCGGCGACGCTGGCGATGGTCGCGTAGAACGGGTTGGCGATCTCCTCGATCAGCAGCCCGACCGTGGCGTTGAGCTGCCGGGAGCGCAGGTTACGAGCGATGTCGTTGCGCCGGAAGCCCAGCTCGGCGATGGCGGCCAGGACCCGGCCGACCAACTCCTGGCCGACCGGCTCGTCGTTCACGACCCGGGAGACCGTCTTCAGGCTGACGTCGGCCCGCCGGGCCACGTCGACCATCGTGGGACGCCGACGCGCTGTCGGCCGGGTCGGGGTCTGGGTCACGGGGTGGTCCTCCACGGCGGGCGCGGGTCAACGGTCGAGGGCGGCGAGCGCGTCGACCGCTTTTCGGGCGGCGATGAGCACCGGATCCCAGACCGGCGCGTACGGCGGAGCGTAGCCCAGGTCCAGCTGTGTCATATCGTCCACCGTCATGCCGTTCCACAGCGCCACGGCCAGCGAGTCGATCCGTTTGGCCGCCTCGGACCAGCCGACGATCTGCGCGCCGAGCAACCGGCCGCTGGGACGCTCGGCGATCAGCTTGACGGTCATCGGCCGGGCGCCCGGGTAGTAGCCGGCCCGGTTGGTCGACTCGGCGATCACCGAGACGAACTCGAAGCCGGCAGCCGTGGCGTCGCGCTCGCGAAGACCCGTCCGACCCACCTCCAGGTCGCAGACCTTCGTCACCGCCGTGCCGATCACGCCCGTGAAGGTGGCGTACCCGCCGCCGATGTTGATCCCGGCGACCCGGCCCTGCTTGTTGGCGTGCGTGCCGAGCGGCACGTGCACCGGCAACCCGCTGACCCGGTGCAGGGTCTCCACGCAGTCACCGGCCGCCCAGACCCCGGGGTGTCCGGGCACCCGCATCCGCCGGTCCACCCGGATCGCGCCGGTCGGGCCGAGGGGCAGCCCGGCCGCCTCCGCGAGCGCGGCGTTGGGGCGTACGCCCAGACCCATGACCACGACGTCGGTCGGGATCGGCCCCTCGGCGGTGACCACGGCGGACACCCGGCCGTCCCGCTCCTCCAGGCCGGTCACCGGCAGGCTCCCGCGGATCGTGATGCCGAGGCCGCGCATCGCCTCGGCGACCAGCTCGCCCATGTCGCTGTCGACAGTCGACATGGGCTGCTCGCCGGCCTCCACCAGGGTCACCGAGAGGCCGCGTTGGATGAGGGCCTCGGCGATCTCGACGCCGATGTACCCGCCGCCGACCACCACGGCCCGGCGCGGCTGCGGGTCGGCGTCCAGCCAGTCGCGTAGTGCCGCACCGTCGTCGAGGGTCTGCATGCCGAACACGCCGCCCGCGTCGGTGATCGCCCACGACGGTTTAACAGGCACCGCGCCGGTGGCGTACATCAGGTCGTCGAAGCGCTCGCGGACCTCGCCGCCGCCCTTCAGGTCCCGCGCGACCACCTCGCGGCGTTCCAGGTCGATGGCAGTGACCTCGTGACGCATCCGGACGTCCATCGCGTACTCGGTGCGGAACGTCTCCGGGGTCCGGGCGATCAACGCCTCGGGGCCGGGCACCAGGCCGCTGATCCAGTACGGGATGCCGCACGCCGAGTAGGAGGTGAAGTTGCCCCGCTCGAAGACCACGATCTCCAGGTCGCCGCGGTCACGGCGGCGTCGGGCCTGGGACGCCGCCGACATTCCGGCGGCGTCCCCGCCGATGACGATCAGCCGTTGCGCCACGGGTTCATCCTGTCATGCGGTGATCAGCCGCGGGTCTGCCGCGCGACGTCCTGCACCACGTCGGTGAGTCGGCCGGTGCGCTCGAACACCGCGCGTTGCCGCGCCGCGCCGCTGCCGTGCCGGCGCAACCCACCCAGCAGGTCGGTCACCTCGGCCCAGTCGCCGTGCTGCTCCAGCGCGGGCCGCATCCGCTCCACGAACCGGTCCAACAGCTCCCACGCCGGGCGCAGCTCACCGTTCGTGACGTCGACGGCTTCACCTTCCAGGCCGTCATGGGCGGCCCGCCAGTGCGCGCCGACCAGCAGGTGGTGGTCGGTCTGCAACGCCGGCCGGCCGGCCTCGACATCCGCCATGGCGGTGGCCACCAGCGCCCGGACCAGCGCGGCGACCAGCACTGCGTCGTCCACCGACGGGCAGACGTCGCCGATCCGCAGCTCCACGGTCGGGTACTTCGCCGACAGGCGGGCGTACCAGTAGAGCATTCCCTCGTCGAGCATCACCCCGCTGGAGATCAACTGGCGGATCAGCCGCTGGTAGTGCTCGTGCGACTCCAGGAACGGCGTCGGCGCCACCGACGGCCAGCGCTCCCACTCCACCGAGCGCCAACTGGCGTAGCCGGTGTCCTCGCCCCGGGAGAACGGCGAGTTGGTGGTCACCGCGTGCAGCATCGGCAGCCACGGCCGTACGTGGTTGAGCACCTGCACGCCGGTGTCCGGGTCGGGCACCCCGACGTGTACGTGCATACCGTTGTTGCCGGGGCCGGGAACGAGCAGCCGGAAGCGCTCGATCATCCGGTCGAAGCGGGGCTTGTCCACCACCGGCGGCACCGGGCCGTCCACCGGGCCGGTGCCGATGGCGAGCAGGCGTACGCCGGCCCGCTCGGCGGCGTCGGAGAGCGCCCGACGCAGGACGCCGAGGGAGTGCCGGATCGACGAGAGCTCCAGGCCGGGCGGGCTGCCGATCTCGATCTGACTGGTCTGGAACTCCCGCTCCACCTGTCCGCGAAGTTCGGCTGGCACCTGCTCCATGACCAGGTCCACGGCCGGAACCGCGGCTCCGGTGTGCGGGTCGACGAGCAGGAACTCCTCCTCGACACCCACGGTGAGCAACCCGGCCGCCGCAGCCATGTCGCTGGGCGCCTCCGCCACCTGACCCGTCATCGACATCACCCGTCCGTTCCTACCGTTCGCGGTCCGTCCGCGTTGGTCCTTCGTTGGTTACCCAACGTGGCGATGCCGGGAAACGTGGCGGCGGCGCGTCGTACGGGGCGGGCCGCCGGATTCGGCTGGGTGACGTGACAGCGGGTCCTATGCTGGGCCCGTGCCGGTGCTGCTGGGCTTTGTCGGGGTCGCGTGGGTGTCCGCGTTCGCCCAGCTCACAGTGCTCGCGGGCCGCCCGGTCGACCTGCTGGCGGGCGCCGCGCTGACCGCCCTGGTGCTGCTCGCCGTGGTGCTGGCGGCCCGGGTGCACGATCGGGCGGGCGCGCCCGGTGCCGGTCCCCGGTGGGCCGGGCTCCGGGCCCGCTCCCGCAGTCGCCGCATGCCTCGCCAGATCGACCCGGATGCGGCCGGTCGTCCTCGTCCCCGTGCTCCGGGGCACCCCTGCGCCGCGTAGCGCCTCGCCGCCGCGCGGCCGATCCCGCCGTCACCGGCCCCCCTGCTGAGCGAATACCGCCCGGGGAGGGCCTCACCGGAATCGGACCGAGGGGTTTCCCATGCTTGCCTTCGCACCACTGCACGACGCTGTCGCCGCTGCCGGCAGCGCACTATCCTGGCTCACCGAACTGCTCGAACCACTGGCCGGCGGCGGAGCGACCGCCGCCGCCATCGTGCTCTTCACCATCGCCGTCCGCCTGCTGATCTCGCCGCTGACCGTCGCGCAGGTCCGCGGCGAGCGGCGCCGCGCTGCGCTCGCCCCACAGGTGCGTGACCTCCAGAAGCGGTACGCGGACGACCCGGCGACGCTTCAGCGCGAGGTGTTCACGTTGTACCGCGAAGCCGGCGCGAACCCGATCGCCGGCTGTCTTCCGTTGCTCATCCAGGCACCGTTCCTGCTGGTGCTGTACCGGTTGTTCAGCACCAGCGAGGGTGGCACCGGGTTGCTGGACGAGCGGTTGGCCGGCGTGCCACTGGGTCACCATCTCAGCGACGGGCTGGCCGGTGCGGCCGGACCGCTGTTCGGCGTACTCCTGGTGGTGTTGCTGGTGGTGGCCTGGTGGTCGTCGCGGCGGGCCCGGCGGGCGTCGGCGGCGGTGGGCACGGTGGCCGGTACGCCGACCGAGGGGCCGGGCGCGGCCACGCTCGGCCGGCTGCTGCCCCTGCTGCCGTTCACGACGGTGCTGGTGGCGCTGGTGCTGCCGCTCGCCGCGGTGATCTACCTGGTGACCACGAGCGTGTGGTCGGCCCTTGAGCAGGCGGTGCTCCGCCGCCCGCAGGCGGTCCCGACGCGCCCCCTGGACAGAAACAGTTAACTGTCTTAATAATTGACAGCAACGTTGACGTCCATGAATGCCCGTCCGGGCCCGGAGGGTCGCATGAAACGCTCCAGATCCATTGTCCTGTCCCTCGTCGCCGCCCTCGCGGCGACACTCGGCGCGGCCTGGGTGGCGCTGCCCGCGTACGCCGCCGGCGCCACCGCCA
This sequence comes from Micromonospora sp. NPDC048843, assembly GCF_040649965.1. NCBI lineage: Bacteria > Bacillati > Actinomycetota > Actinomycetes > Micromonosporales > Micromonosporaceae > Micromonospora > Micromonospora sp. NPDC048843. Next base: position 347 of record NZ_JBEZGJ010000208.1, on the reverse strand, counting down.
GCTTCGTCAAGACCGCCGACTGGGGCTCGGGTTGGGAGGGGAAGTACACAATCACCAACGGCGGCAGCTCGACTGTCAACGGCTGGAGCCTCGCCTTCGACCTGCCGTCCGGCACCACCCTCGGCAGCTACTGGGACGCGTTGCTCAGCTCGTCCGGCCAGCGGCACACCTTCACCAACCGATCCTGGAACGGCGCGATCGCCCCGGGCGCGTCGGTTTCCTTCGGCTTCCTGGCCAGCGGCTCCGGCTCACCGAGCGGCTGCCAGCTCAACGGCGCGTCCTGCGGCGGCGGCACCCCCCCCCCCCCCCCCCCCCCCCCCCCCCCCCCCCCCCCCCCCCCCCCCCCC
>NZ_JBEZGJ010000207.1:0-11279 GCF_040649965.1 Micromonospora sp. NPDC048843 | reverse complement strand
ACCTGGCACCGGGGATCAGGTCCGTCGCCACCGGCGTACGCGACGGCGACGGGCGAGTCGTCGCCGCCATCAACGTGACGGTGCACGCCGCCGAGCAGCCCGCCACCCCGGAGCAGCCGGCGCAGGCCGCCACCGAGCAGCCGGCGGCCGCCACCGCGGAGTGATCGCACCGTCGCTGCCCCGCCGTCCGTTTTCGCGAACGGCGGGCAGCGACGGTACGCCGGGCACGATCCGCCCGGATCCGGGTAACCGGCACCTCTGACCATCCACACGCCGTCTCAACACCGAAGAGAGAGCCATGTCCCAAATCACCGCCGCGGACGTCAAGAAGCTCCGCGACCTCACCGGCGCCGGCATGATGGACAGCAAGAAGGCGCTGACCGAGGCCGAGGGCGACTTCGACAAGGCCGTCGAGATCCTGCGCGTCAAGGGCGCCAAGGACGTCGGCAAGCGGGCCGGCCGTACGGCCGCGAACGGCCTGGTCGCCCACTCCGGCAAGGCGCTGCTCGAGCTCAACTGCGAGACCGACTTCGTCGCCAAGACCGAGTCGTTCATCGCGCTGGGCCAGCAGCTGGTCGAGCACGGTGAGCGCGCCGGCGTGAACTCCGCCGAGGAGCTGCTCGCCAGCGAGCTCGACGGCAAGGTCATCGCGGACCTGATCCAGGAGCAGTCCGCCAAGATCGGCGAGAAGCTGGTCCTCAACCGGTTCGCCCGGGTCGAGGGCACCACCGCCGTCTACCTGCACCGCAAGGCCCAGGACCTGCCGCCGGCCGTTGGCGTGCTGGTGTCGTACACCGGCAAGACCGACGAGGCTGGCGATGCCGACGCCCGTGGTGTGGCCATGCAGATCGCCGCGATGCGGCCGAAGTACCTCACCCGGGACGAGGTTCCGGCTGAGGTCGTCGAGTCCGAGCGGCGCATCGCCGAGCAGACCGCCCGCGAGGAGAACAAGCCCGAGGCGGCCCTGCCGAAGATCATCGAGGGTCGGGTGAACTCCTTCTTCAAGGACTTCGTCCTGATCGAGCAGTCGTCCGTCTCTGACAACAAGAAGTCGGTGAAGCAGCTGCTGGCCGAGGCCGGCATCGAGGTCACCCGCTTCGTGCGGTTCGAGGTCGGCCAGGCCTGAGCCGCCACCGGGCGCCGCTGGCGCCCGTGGGCAGGAGACATCAACGAGGAGGCCGCCGGTGTACGTGACAGGCACCGCGGCCTCCTCGTCACATAGGGTCGGCAGCGGCAGGTTCGCGGTACGCGCCGCACGGGGCGTGCGCGTGGGGAAGGGCGGGGCGGATGACGCAGGTTGTGAGTGACCGGACGCTGGAGTTGGACGATCCGACGGCACCGCCGCCGGGGCGCGCCCGCCGGGTGGTGCTGAAGCTCTCCGGTGAGGTCTTCGGTGGCGGCGCGATCGGCGTCGACCCGGACGTCGTCCAGGCCATCGCCCGGCAGATCGCCACAGTGGTCCGCCGCGGCGTGCAGGTCTCCGTGGTGGTCGGCGGGGGCAACTTCTTCCGCGGCGCGGAGCTGCAGAAGCGTGGGATGGACCGGGCCCGCGCCGACTACATGGGCATGCTCGGCACCGTGATGAACTGCCTCGCACTCCAGGACTTCCTGGAGAAGGAGGGCATCGAGACCCGGGTGCAGAGCGCCATCACGATGGCCCAGGTCGCCGAGCCGTACATCCCGCTGCGGGCCATCCGGCACCTGGAGAAGGGCCGCGTGGTCATCTTCGGCGCCGGCGCCGGAATGCCGTACTTCTCCACGGACACGGTGGCCGCCCAGCGGGCGCTGGAGATCCGGGCCGACGTGGTGCTGATGAGCAAGAACGGCGTGGACGGCGTCTACACCGCCGACCCGCGGATCGACCCCACCGCCAGCAAGCTCGACTCGATCACCTTCTCCGAGGCGCTGCGCCGCAACCTGCGGGTGGCCGACGCGGCGGCGTTCAGCCTCTGCATGGAGAACGGCCTGCCGATGCTGGTCTTTGGCGCGCAGGGTGACGACACCATCATCCGCGCGGTGGGTGGCGACAAGATCGGCACCCTGATCACCGCCTGAGTCCCGCCGACCGGCGACGACGACAGCGGGTCTGACGACTTTCAGCAGAGCCCACCACGAGCACAGAAGGAGGCGAGGAGACCGGTGATCGACGACACCCTCCTCGAGGCCGAGGAGAAGATGGAGCGTGCGGTCGAGCACGCCAAGGAGGAGTTCGGCGCCATCCGTACCGGTCGCGCCAACGCCGCCATGTTCTCCAAGGTCATCATCGACTACTACGGCACGCCCACGCCGCTGACGCAGATGGCGTCCATCGCGGTCCCCGAGCCGCGGATGGCCATCATCAAGCCGTACGACAACTCGCAGATCAACGCCATGGAGAAGGCGATCCGCGACTCGGACCTCGGGGTGAACCCGAACAACGAGGGCAACCAGCTGCGCATCCTGCTCCCGCAGATGACCGAGGAACGCCGCCGCGACATGATCAAGGTGGCTCGGCACAAGGGCGAGGAGGCCAAGGTGGCGATCCGCAACGTCCGCCGCCGTGGCAAGGAAGAGCTGGACCGGATCGTCAAGGACGGCGAGGCCGGCGAGGACGACGGTCGCCGCGCCGAGAAGGAACTCGACGACCTGACCCAGCGGTACGTGGCCAGCGTCGACGACCTGGTGAAGCACAAGGAAACCGAGCTGCTCGAGGTGTGACCCATGCTGCGAGGCCCGTTCCCGACGTCGGGAACGGGCCTCGTTCCATAGGTCAGCAGGGGATCCAGACGGTCCTGGTGCTCTCGGCGAGCTGCTCGCCGGTGTCCCAGTTCCGCAGCGAGAAGTGGGCCGTGGCCCGGCCGGGGTGCAGCGCGGGAGCGATCCGGGCGAACCCCATCCCGAGTTCGACGGTGCCGCCGTCGCAGAGGATCTCGCCGGCGCCGTGCCCCCCGGTGGCCCAGAGGGTCGGCAGGCCGTCCTGCACCAGCGAGGCCGACATGAGGACGATGCCGGCCGGGCAGTTCCGGGCGGTGGCGGTGACCCCTGCTGCCGGGTACGTCACCCCCGGTTCGCCGACGGGCGGCTCGAACGGGTACAGCTCGCTGGTGTGGCGGTCGATGGTGATCCTGGTCCGTGCCGTGGTGGCGGCGGCCGGTGACCCTGCTCCCAGGACCATGGCGGCCACCGTCAGCACCGCGAGACCGAACTTGTACATGTGCGTGCCCTTCCCCGTTGCGGAGCGCAGGCTGGCGCCGACGCGGCACCAGCGGACCACGCCGAGCGGGGTTCGCTCAGTACTCGATCGCGCACCGGACGAGTCGGATCGACGGCTGCGGATTGCCTGCGGTCTGCCGTACCGGATGGGTGTGTGTCGCTGGCCGGCGGGCCGGTGGCGCCGGGTGGCGTCCGTGGGCGTGCCTCGTCCGCCGTGCCGATCCGGCGTGTGCAGTAGGCTCGGCAGGATTCCCGGCCACCGGGTGGTGAACACCGGGGATCGACCGACCGTCGGGGCGGTCAATCGGAGGAACATCGCACGTGTAGGGGATGCTTGTGGTCTTGCGTCATGTGGTGGTTCTCGTGCCGCTTCGCGGTGCGTGATGTCCCACCCCGACCCCTACGGCAGCGAGCCTCGCGGCTGGGACCGGCCGGAGCGCCCGGTGGCGCTGCCCTGGCCGGACCAGGAGCTGGAGGCAGGCCAGTGGAGCCGCCGTCCGGCCGCCGGCCCTGAGCTGTACGCCGACCCGCACGCCCGGCCGTACACCGACCCGCACCCCGCGGACCCGCACGACGAGCGTGGCCGCCCGGCCCGCCCGGACGACCGCTTCGACGACCGCGACCGGCACGATCGCTTCGACGATCGGGACCGGCACGTCGACGACCGCAACCAGCCCGACCGGTACGACGACCGGGGTCGCGGTGACCGCTACCCGGACCGACCTCCCACGGGGGAGGGGCCGCCCCGGTACGACGGCCCGGACCGCGGGCACTTCGACGAGCCGAGCCGTCTCGACGGCCCTCCCGCCCGCTTCGACGACCCGGGGTACCCGACCGAGCAGCTCGCGCCCGTCCGGGCCGACGTGGTGCCGGACGAGGTTCCGACGACAGGTCGACGGTCGAAGGGGCGACGTCGGGCCAGCCTCGACCGACCGGCCACCCAGCAGGTGGGCACCGGGCGGGCCGGGCGCAACCTTCCCGCGGCGATCGGGGTCGGCCTCGGCCTCGGCGCGTTGATCGTGGTGCCGCTGCTGGTCTATCCGTTGGCCTTCCTGCCGGTGATCGCCGCCGCGGTCGCCATCGGCATGTGGGAGATGGCCCGCGCGGTCCGACGCAGCGGTGCGCACCCGCCGCTGGTGCCACTGATCGCCGGTGGCGTGTTGACAGTGGGTCTGGCCTGGTACGCCGGCCCGGACGCGCTCAGCCTGGGGCTGCTGGTCACCGTGCTGGGCACCATGATCTGGCGGTTGGGTGACGGGCCGGCCGGCTTCCAGCGGGATCTCACAGCGGCCACCCTGATCGCCGTCTACGTGCCGTTCCTCGCCGGTTTCGCGGCGCTGCTGGCGGCGGCCCCCGGCGATGGTCACCTGCGCATCCTGGCCACGCTGATCGGGGTGGTCCTCTCCGACACCGGGGGGTACGCGGCCGGGGTCTCCTTCGGCCGTCACCCGATGGCCCCGTCGATCAGCCCGAAGAAGTCCTGGGAGGGCTTCGCCGGCTCGGTCACCGCGGCGGCCCTGGGCGGGGCGTTGCTGCTGTGGCTGATGTTCGAGGTGGCTCCCTGGTGGGGCGCGCTGTTCGGGGTGGCCGTCTCGTGCGCTGCGGTCCTCGGTGACCTGGCCGAGTCGATGATCAAGCGGGATCTCGGCGTGAAGGACATGAGCAACCTGCTGCCCGGCCACGGCGGTCTGATGGACCGACTGGACTCGATCCTGTTCGCGGTGCCGACGGCCTACCTGCTGTTGGCGGTGTTCGTGCCGGTGGTGAGCTGAGGTATGAATCACGGCGACCTGGTCATCCGGCCCCGGCGGTCGCGGCCCGTTCGACACCTCCGGACCGGCAGCCGCCGCCGACGGCGTGACACACTGGACCAGCCATGACGAGCCTGCCCTTGATCCCCGCCATCTCGGTCGCCCCCGCCGCGCGCCGGGCCTCCATGCCCCCTCAGCACCTCGCTGACCTGGACCTGGCCGGCCGCCAGGCGTTGGTCACCGGGTTGGGTGAGCCGGCCTTCCGCGCCAAGCAGGTCTCCAACCACTACTTCGGGCGGTTGGTCCGCGACCCGCAGGCGATGACCGATCTGCCCGCCGCGACCCGGGAGCGGCTGGCCGACCAGTTGCTGCCGACGTTGCTCAACCCGGTGCGCGAGCTGGCCTGCGACGACGGCGCGACCCGCAAGGCGCTCTGGCGGCTGCACGACGGCGCGCTGGTCGAGAGCGTGCTGATGGGTTACCCGGACCGGGTGACCGTCTGCATTTCCAGCCAGGCGGGCTGCGGCATGGCCTGTCCGTTCTGCGCTACCGGCCAGGCCGGGCTGACCCGCAACCTGTCGACGGCGGAGATCGTCGACCAGGCGGTGTACATGGCCGGGGTGGCGGCCTCCGGCGTGGTGGCGGGTTCCCCGCCGAGACTGTCGCGCGTCGTCTTCATGGGCATGGGCGAGCCGCTGGCCAACTACAACCGGGTGATCGCGGCGATCCGTCGGCTGGTCAGCCCGGCTCCGGAGGGGCTCGGCCTGTCCCAGCGGCACATCACCGTTTCCACGGTCGGCCTGGTTCCGGCCATCCACCGACTGGCCAGCGAAGACCTCTCAGTGACCCTTGCGTTGTCGTTGCACGCGCCCGATGATGATCTGCGCGACGAACTCGTGCCGGTAAACCAGCGCTGGAAGGTAGCCGAGGTGCTGGACGCAGCGTGGGACTACGCCGCCCGGACGGGCCGCCGCGTGTCGATCGAGTACGCGATGATCAAGGACGTGAACGACCAGCCGTGGCGAGCCGACCTGCTCGGGCGGCTGCTGGCCGGCAAATTGGCCCACGTGAACCTCATTCCGCTCAATCCGACGCCGGGCAGCCGCTGGGACGCGAGCCCTAAGCCGGTCGAGCGGGAGTTCGTCCGGCGGTTGCGCGACGCCGGGGTGTCCACCACAGTTCGGGACACCCGAGGTCGCGAGATCGACGGCGCGTGTGGCCAGCTTGCCGCCGCCGAAGACAACGACACCAACACCGACCGCGCCGGAGAGGCACCGGCGTGACCGGGCGTGGCGAACGAGACCAGGAGACATAGTGGCGAGTCAGGGTCAGCGTTTCCGGCGCAAGGCGCTCCGCCGGGGATACAAGGTCGACGAGGTGGATGCCTTCCTCGACCGGGTCGAGGCGACGCTCGACGGCCGACAGGTCGGTGCCCCGGTGGCCTCCCAGGAGGTTCATGACGTCGTCTTCCGGGTCCGCTTCAACGGCTACGACGAGTGGCAGGTCGACCTGCACCTGGACCGGGTCGAGCGGCAGCTGGCCGAGCTGGAGGAGCGCAACAGCGCCGGGCGCGGTGGCGACCCCCGGATGGGTGACCGGATGGGCCCACCGGACCGGATGGGTCCGCCGATGCGTGACGAGCGGGGCATGGTCCCGCAGCCGATGCCGCCGCGGCCGATGCCCGCGCAGGCCGGCCCGCCCTACGGCCGCTACGACGAGCCGACCGGTGCCTTCGCCGGTGGGTACGACGCCCCCCGCGGCGGTGGTTACGACGCGCCACGTGGCCCGGCCGGCCCGCCGATGGGTCCCGGTGGCCCGATGGGCCCTGGCCCGATGGGTGGCCACGGCATGCCGCAGCGCGGCCTGCCCGCCGGTCCCAGCGGGTACGGCCCCCCGGACGACCAGCGCTCACCCGCTGGCTACGGCCAGGATGACCAACGCGGTGGGTACGGCCCCGACGACCAACGCGCGCCCGGCGGTTATCCGCCGCCTCCGGAGGAGCCGCGCTTCGACGGCTTCGAGGCCGGGCGGCACGGTCGCGCCGACATGACGGCCGAGATCCGGATGCCGGAGCGGGATCTGCGCGACATGCGCCGTGGTCCGGCCGGTCCGCCTCCGCTGCCGCAGCAGGGCATGGGTGGCCCGCCGATGGCCGGTCCGCCAGCGGTGGCCGGCCCGCCGATGGGTGGTCCGCCGATGGCCGGTCCGCCCGGCAGCGACCTGTACCGGGTCGACCAGATCCGCCGCAGCTTCCAGGTGCGCCGGTTCGGCAGCGGGTACGACCCCGATCAGGTGGACCGGTTCTTCGACACCCTGCTCGGTGGCATGCAGCGCCGCAACCCGATGCCTGTCGACCCGAAGGACCTGGACACGCTCCGGTTCGGCCTGGTTCCGGGTGGCTACTTCGAGGCTGAGGTCGACGCCGCGCTCAAGGACGTGCAGGACATCCTCTTCGGGCGCTGACCCCGACGCGACACGGACGAAGGCCCGTCCCCGGGTGGGGGCGGGCCCTCGGCGTACGTCGGCCGGTCGTCCGGCGGTGGGTCGGTCAGGAGCGCAGACCGCTGCGCCGCAACACGACGTCGCCGATCACGATGATCAGCAGCAGCGCGGCCAGGCCGATCAGCCAGATGTCCTCGACCCTGCCCTCGTGGTTGCCGCAGATCATCGCCAGCAGCGCCAGTGCGGACAGCACGGCGCCGATCTGCCCGGCCTTGCGGTGCCCGGGCTTGTGCTGGTCTGGCGACGTTACCGGCTCGCTTCCTGCCACTGTCGGTCCTTCCCTCGCGATCGGATCTTTGGTTAGTCTGGCACGCCTCGTACCCGGTGCGGTGGGGTGGGGGTTTCCTGGCCATCGGCCCTGCCCCACCTGGGCTGGACGGCACTACCGGCGTCGCGGGGCGGCGGTCAGACTCGCTCCGGTAGCGTTTGGCGTACACCTGATTGTCTGTTTGAGGGGGACTGTGCGGTGCGAGTGACCGGAACCGGGCACGCCAGCATGCGGATCGACACGGCCGCGGGCAGCATCCTGTGCGACCCGTGGGTGAATCCGGCCTACTTCGCGTCGTGGTTTCCGTTCCCGGACAATTCACTGCTGGACTGGGAGAGCCTGGGTCAGGTCGACTACCTGTACGTCTCCCACCTGCACCGGGACCACTTCGACGCGAAGCACCTGCGCGACTTCGTCTCCAAGGACGCCACGGTCCTGCTCCCCGAGTTCCCCACCTCGGAGATGGAGGACGAGTTCCGGGCGCTGGGCTTCACGAAGTTCCTGAAGGCGCCCAACGAGCAGGTGGTGGAGCTGCCCGGCGGCCTGAAGATCATGATTCAGGCGTTGACCAGCCCGACCGACGGGCCGATCGGCGACTCCTCGCTCTGGGTCGAGTACGAGGGTGTGCGGCTGCTCAACCAGAACGACGCCCGCCCCACCGACCTGAGCGTCTTCGCCGAGCTGGGGCACGTGCACGCGCACCTGCTCCAGTTCTCCGGTGCGATCTGGTACCCGATGGTCTACGAGCTGCCGCAGGCGGCGAAGACCGCGTTCGGCAAGCAGAAGCGTGACCGGCAGTTCGACCGGACCTGGCGGTACATCGACGACCTGAAGGCGTCGCATGTCTTCCCGATCGCCGGCCCGCCGTGCTTCCTCGACGACGCCCTGTGGCAGTTCAACGACATCCACGGCGACGAGGGCAACATCTTCCCCGACCAGTCCGTCTTCATGTCGGAGTACGCCAAGGTCGGCGGCACCAACGGGATCGTGCTGCTGCCGGGCAGCGTCGCCGAGGTCACCACCGAGGGCGCGAGCACCACCCATCCGGTGCCGGTGCAGGAGTTCTTCGCGAACAAGGTCGCGCACCTGGAGGAGATGCGGGAGCGCAAGCGCCCGATCATCGAGGCGGAGAAGGCGTCCTGGCGGCACCCCGAGGTGGACGTTCTCGGCGAGATGAAGCGTCGGATCGAGCCGCTGCTCGACGAGTCGATCTACCTGGCCAAGGGGGTCGGTGGCCCGGTCCGTTTCGACCTGGTGGGGTATGACGGCGAGAGCGTCGAGTCGATCGTGGTGGACTTCCCCGGCAAGGAGGTTCGGCCGTACGCGGACGAGAAGGTGCGCTACCGGTTCCGGACCGAGCGGTCGCTGATCGAGCACCTTCTCTTCATCGACGAGGTGGACTGGGTCAACTCGCTCTTCCTGTCCTGCCGGTTCTCGGCGGCCCGGATCGGCCAGTACAACGAGTTCGTCTACGCGTTCTTCAAGTGCCTCTCCGAGGAGCGGCTCCAGTACGCCGAGGGCTGGTACGACGAGCACGAGCGCAGCACCGACGCCGAGGACATCACGCTTGGCGACTGGGTGGTGCAGCGGCGGTGCCCGCACCTGAAGGCGGATCTGACCCGCTTCGGCATCGTCGACGGTGACCAGCTCACCTGCCAGTTGCACGGCTGGCGCTTCGACCTCCCCAGCGGCCGCTGCCTAACGAGCGTCGGCCACAAGGTGCGAGCCCACCGGGTGGACGCGGAAACCCCGGCCCCCGCCGGCGAGGCGGTGATCTGACCCGCCTGCGTTGATCATGAAGTTATTGCCGCGACACGCCGCTGCGGCAGGCAATAACTTCATGATCAACGGGGGCCGGGCCGGGCCGGGCCGGGCCGGGGCCGGGGGCGGGTTAGGGGTCAGGCCGACAGGTCGGTGAGGATGCGGCGGGCGGCGTTGTGGCCGGCCGCGCCGATGACGCTGCCGGCCGGGTGGCAGCCAGCGCTGCCGGCGTACACACCATCGACGCCGGTGGCGTAGGGCATCCGGTCAGTGAACGAGACGGTGTTGTCGACGTGGTGGATGTGCCCGCCGGTGATGCCGAAGTGCTCCTCGATACCGGGCGGCGGCAGCGGCACCGCGTCAGCGATCAGGTCGGCGGTGCCGGGGGCGTACCGCTCGACGATCCCGAGCAGCCGGTCGACGTAGCCGGGCAGCTCCGCGTCCCAGGTCGTGCCGGCCAACTCGTAGGGGACGGACTGGACGAAGAGCGCCGACGAGTGGTGCCCGGCGGCGTCGGAGAGCGACGGGTCGACTGTGGTGTGCAGGTACCACTCGATGGTGGGCTCCGCCGGCAGCAGCCCGGCCTGCACGTCCGCCCACATGGCGCGCAGCGCGGTCATCGGCGACGCCTCCGCCCCGCCGACCAGCGACGCCGACCCGGGCAGCAGGTGGATGGTCGAGCCGAACGGGCTCGGCGTGCCGTCGGGCAGGCAGGAGAACCGCGGCAGCCCGGTGAGCGCCAGGTTGAGCTTGAGGGTGGTGCCGGGCCGGCGGACCGCCGCCATCCGTTCACCGAGCCGCGCCGGGAGCGCGCCGTCGGGCAACAGGTCCATCAGCCGGTACGGGTCACACGCGCCGAGCACCACACGGGCGGCGACCTCTCGACCGTCGGTCAGCACCACTCCGCTAGCCGCGCCGCCGTCCAGTGTCACAGCGTGCACCGGCGTACCGGTCAGGATTGTCGCTCCGGCGGCGCGTGCGGCCTCGGCGAAGATCCGGGAGACGGTGCCCATCCCACCCTCGGCGATCATCCAGGTGCCGCCGGAGCCGGGCAGTCGGCACATGTTGTGCACGAGGAAGTTGTGGCCGGTGCCGGGGTCGTCCGGGCCGGCGTTGAGCCCGGAGAGGCCGTCGGTGACCGCGTACATGCTGACCAGCAGTTCGGAGCGGAACTCGAACCGGGCCAGGTAGTCGGCGACGGAACCCTGCACGAGGTCGACGAAGACCTGGCGCAGCGCTGGGCGGACGTGCCGTTCGGCGGTCTCCTGGACGCTCAGCGGCTCGGCCAGCCAGGCCGGGGCGAGGTCTTCCCGCAGCGCGGCCAGCTCGGCCTGCATGGCGTCGTCGGCGGCCACGTCGGCGGGGGAGAAGAACTCGGCGAGCTGCGCCCGGGTGGCGGCGGTGTCACTGCCGAAGAGCAGGTACGGCGAGCCGAGGCCGCCCGGGGTGGGGAGGAAGTAGTGCGGGTCGCGGCGCAGCACCGGGATCCGGACGTCGAGCGTGGCGAGCAGTTCCGGGGGCATCAGCCCGAGCAGGTACGAACCGGTGGAGTGGCGCAGCCCCGGCACCGTCGGGAACGGGTTCTCGGTGCGGGTCGCGCCGCCGATCACGTCGGCGGCCTCCAGCACGAGAACGTCCAGGCCGGCGCGGGCCAGCAGGACCGCGGAGACCAGGCCGTTGTGCCCGGCACCGACGATGACGACGTCGGCGCGGGCCGGAATCTCACTGCTCATGCCGCGGCAGCCTAGTCCGCCCCACCAGCCCAGGTCACCCCTTCCACTCCCACCCACCAACCCCACCCCCAC
>NZ_JBEZGJ010000206.1:0-11289 GCF_040649965.1 Micromonospora sp. NPDC048843 | reverse complement strand
TCGACCGGCGCAGCTACCAAGCCACCACCAGTATCGACATCGTCATCCCCGACCCTTGACGACCACACCAACCACTTAACTGAACGGCGTTGGGGCTAGTACTCCCAGCGACCCAGCCGGGTCGGGACCGCCTCGTCGATCATGCTCAGGGCGAGGTGGGGTTCGGTCGCGAAGCCGACCCAGCCGCGTCGGGCGAGCCGCCGACTCAGCTGGGTCGGGCGAGCCGCTGACCTTGCTCAGCGGACGCTGGCGCCGATGCGCGGGGGCGTGGCGGTGCCGTGCACCCGCTTGGCGTGGCTGGCGTACAGCCGGGGCGCGATGATCGGCATGAGCAGTCGGGCCGGCAGCGGAGCGTGCGCCAGCACCGCCTTGACCACCTCCGGGTCGCCCTCGTACATGGCAATGCCGAAGGCCAGCGGGAGCTGCTTCTTCGGGGACTTGCTCATGCCGTGCTCGCCGAGCTGCGTCCACTCCCGGGCGGTGACGTGCCGCTGCGCCAGCGGCAGGATCTCGCTCTCCTCCAGGGCCATGTGCTCGATCAGCGCGGCGCGTAGCTGCTCCAGGGCGTCCGCGAGCTGCTCACCGCCGCGTGCGGTGCGGCGCCACTGGGGGAGGAGGCCGACCACCGCCGCGTGGGCGTCCTCGATGGCGTGGTGCTGCGCCTCCATGGTGGGGACGATCGCCGCTGCCTCCGCGCCGCCGCGCTCCAGCAGCCGGGGCCAGAGCAGCAGGTCCTCGCCCTCGTGGTGCAGGTGCAGGATGTGGCAGAGCATCTCGGCGTGGGCGCCGACGACCTCCGCGCGCGTGGCGTCGCCAGGGGTGACGTCGCGGACGAGCTGCGGCAGCAGGCTGAACTCGCGACGGAGCGCCGAGTGCGCCATGTACATGTCGCGTACGTCGGCCATGGCTTCGCGGTGGTTCTGGTTCACGGTGACCTTTCCGAGGGATCAACTGGCACAGATCTTTTGATCATGCTCGGTGTCACTTGGAACCGGCTTGGAATCCGCCAACGGTGACGGTCAGCGGGCCATCGCCGCCGTCGCCTCGGCCAGCCAGTGCGGCGACTCCCACCGACGGGCGACCCGCGCGGCGAGGGTGAAGTGCCGGGTTGCCTCCTCGGTGTGGCCCACCAGCCGGAACAGCTCACCGAGTGTCAGCGCGACCGGCCGCACCACTGCCGCTGTGGTGGAGAAACCGGCCAGTTGGTCGCGTACCGGGAGCAGCGCGTCGATCACGGGGTGGGCCAGGTCCCGTCGACCCAGCGCCACGACGACCATCCCGCGCACGCTGAGCAGCGCCGACTCGAAGTAGTCCGGGCGGTAGGTGTGCCGCCCGATCGGCATTGCCCGCGCCTCGTCCAGACGTCCGCTGCCGATCAGCGCCAGCGCCAGCAGGTCGTCCACGATCGGGCCCAACGACCTCCGGATCCGCCGGGTCGCCTCCAGGTGCTCACCGAACCGCCCCTGGCTGATCAGCAGGGTGCCGGTCGAGAAGTAGTGGAAGGCCTCGGCGTGCAGCGAACCCTGCCGCCGCATCTGCACCTCGACCTGGTCGTAGTGCCGCCGCGCCGCGTCGAAGTCGCCGGCGATGTGCGCGAGGGCGCCCAACGAGCACAGGTTGATCGTCTGCGCCTCGTTCAGCTGGTACGTCTCGGCCAGCCACCCCTGCCGGGCAACACTGAGGCGCAGTTCGTCCGGCTCGTTGAGCGCGGCAGCGCAGTGGCCCAGCGCCTGCTCGGCGACCGAACGGTAGGCCACCAGCCCGTGCTCGTCGGCGAGGTCACGCAGCTCCAGGGCGAAGGCCCGACGGTCCGGCGCCTCCCGCTCGTAGCTCATGGTGCGCAGCCGCGCGGCCAGCCCGAGGGCGCGCAGCTCGTGGTCGTCCAGCCGCTGCGAGAGGGCCAGCGCCTCCCGTCCGGCCGCCACGCCTCGCGGATCGGACTCGCCGTCCAACTCGGTGGCCAGGGCCTCCAGCAGCCGGCAGCGGGCGACCGGTTCCAGGTCCTGGGCGCGCAGCAGCCGGGTGAGCAGCTCGACGACCCGGTGGTCCACCACGCCGTACTCGTGGGTCAGCCACGGGGTGGGGACGGTCCACGCGGTGAACGCCGCGACCAGCAGGTCGTCGCGGCCGGACGCCGCGGCGACGTCGACAGCCCGAGCGCGAGTCTGCCGGGCGGCCGCCACCGCGCCGGCCCGCGCCTGGGCGCGCAGCAGCCGCCCGAGCAGGTCCACCCGGAGCGCGTCGCGGTCCCCGGCGACAGTGGCGACGGCTTCGACAGCGTTGCTGAGCAGCTCGATCGCGGCGTCGTACGCGTACCGCCGCTCGGCCAGCTCGGCGGCCCGGATGGCGTAGTCGACGGCGAGCGGTGCGGTGTCGGCCGACGCGGCGCGGGCGTAGTGGTGGGCCAGGGCGGGGTAGTCGTCGGGCCGCAGCCGACGGGTGGCGGCGGCGATCCGCGCGTGCAGGCGGGTGCGGCGCAGCTGCGGCAGGTCGGTGTAGATGGTGTCGCAGACCAGGCCGTGCACGAACCGCACCCGCCCGGGCGCCGGTTCGGTGAGCAGCCCGGCGGCCAACCCGGCCTCCAGTGCCCGCAGGACGGCGCCCTCGTCGGTGCCGGCGGCGTCGACGAGCGTTCGCACCTCTGCCTCCCGCCCCACGGCCGAGGCGAGACGCAACACCGAGACGGCCGTCGACGGGAGGCGGGAGAGTCGTCGGCGCAGCACGTCGCGTACGCCCTCGGGCACGTCGGAGGTGGCCACGAGCGTGCCCTCGGCGGCCAGCAGTCGCGCCGACTCCCGGACGTAGAACGGGTTGCCGCCGGTCCGCTCGGCCAACGCGGTGACCGTGTCCGGGTCGACGGTGCTGCGGGCCAGCGCGCCGAGCAGCCGTTCGACGTCGGACGTGCTCAGACCGCCCAACGGGATCCGGTGCGGTGACCGGCGGGCCAGGACCGCCATCGTGTCGGCGAGCCGCTCGGTGTTGTCGGCGGGACGCATCGCCGCGACGAACAGGACGGTGCCGGTGGTCATCTCGGTGACGCTCTGCAACAGCAGCAACGTCTCCGCGTCGGCGGCGTGCAGGTCGTCGAGGATCACGGTGACCGGTCTGCGCGCCGCGGCGGCGTCCAACCAGGCGCCGACGGCGCGGTGCAGCCGGAACCGGCCGGCGGTGACGTCGCCGCCGGCCTCGCCGTCGCCCCCACCGAGCAGCGGGGCGAGCGCCGGGGCGCTGTCACCCGGGGGTGCCTGCTCAGCGAGGTACCGCAGCGCCTCGACCCAGGCCCAGGCCGGCGGGGCGCCCTCGACCTCGGGACAGCGGCCGACGGCGACCAGCCAGCCGTGACCGGTGAGCTCGTCCCGAAACCGGGTGAGCAGGCTCGTCTTGCCGGCCCCGGCCTCACCGCTGACCAGAGCGACTCGCGGCCCGCTCGCCACCGCCTCGGCGGCTGCCTGCCGAAGCGCCTCCAGCTCGGCCTCCCGGCCGACGAAGACCTCCGCCGGCACCTGCCGCTGCACGCGTACCGCTGGCGCCGCCACCGGTGGCAGCAGGTCGAGCCGCTGGCCCAGGATGGCGGACTCCACCTCGACCAACGCCGGGCCCGGGTCCAGTCCGAGCTGGTCGGCCAGGGTCGCCCGGGCCCGGCGCAGCGCGGCGAGCGCGTCGCCCTGCCGACCGGTACGCCACAACGCCAGCGCCAGCAGCCGCCAGCTCTCCTCCCGCAGCGGCGCCTGCCGGGTCAACAGCTCCGCCTCCGGCACCACCTCGGCCGCGTCGCCGCAGCGCACCGTCACGTCGAGCAGCAGCTCTCGGGCGCCGAGCCGCAGCTCCTCCAGCCGCAGCACCTCCGGCTGCGCCCACGGCTCAGCGGCGAATTCGGCGTACGCCCCACCGCGCCACAGACCCAGCCCGTCGCTGAGCAGTTGACGTGCCCGGCCCGGATCGCCGGGGCCGACCGCTCGCGCCTCGGCGAGCAGCGTCTCGAACCGACCGGCGTCGACGGCGTCGGCGGGCAGCCGCAGCGCGTAGCCCGGTGCCGCGGTGACCAGGACTCGGGCCGGCACCCGGCGCTCGCGGGCCGGCTCCAGAAGGCGGCGCAGATGCGAGACGTACGCCTGGAGGGAGGCGATCGCCCGGGGCGGCGCGTCACCCCGCCACAGATCCTCGATCATCTGCCCGACGGAGACGACCTCGCCGCGGGCCGCGAGCAGCAGCGCGAGCACGGCGCGTTGGCGGGGGCCGCCGAGGTCGACCGGCCCGCCTGTGTCGACCTCGACCTCAAGCGGCCCGAGCACCCGTAGCAGCATGACGGACCAATCCTAGTCGCGCTGGTGAGCGGCTCATCCGCTGCCACGGGACACGGGGCAGCCAGCTCACGGCAGGCGCGGGCGGCGGCCCGACCACCGCGCCTGCGCGCCGCCGAACGCGCCTCGTTCGATATCGTGGCACCACCACCAAGATCCGCGAAGGGGGCCTGGCGATGACGACGAGGGCCTTCGACGAATATGAACGGTCGCGCTGGGCCGGACGCGCGGGAGCGTACGACAGCAGTCTCGCCGCGCTCTGCGCGTACCCGGCACCGGCGTTGTTGGACGCCGCCCACGTCGGCGCCGGCACGCGGGTGCTCGACGCGGGCACCGGCTCCGGCACTGTGGCCAGGCTGGCGTGTGCTCGCCACGCCACAGTCGTCGCGGTCGACGCCGAGCCCAGCATGGTCGAGTTGACGCGCGACCGCGTTCCGTCCGTCGACGAGGTTCGCCTCGCGTCGCTGCCGCACCTCCCGTTCGGCTCCCGGACGTTCGACGCGGCCGTGGCGAACTTCGTGATCAATCACGTGGGCGATCCGCTGGCCGCGATCACCGAGCTGCGACGGGTCGTCCGGTCCGCTGGTCGGGTCGCGGTCACCGTGTGGCCGCACCCCCCGCCCGAGGCGCAGAGCCTCTGGGGTGAGGTCTTCGACGCCGCCGGGGTCGACCGTCGCGCCCCCGCCCCGACGGTGGACGCCGACCGGGACTTCCCCCGTACCCCCGACGGGCTGGCGGGCCTGCTCGACAAGGCCGGGCTTGTCGACGTGCGCTGCGACACGATCACCTGGGCGCACCGCACCGACCCGGAGGCCTGGTGGAGCGGCCCCGCCAACGGCATCAGCAAGCCAGGTCTGGTGCTGGAGAGCCAGCCGGCGGCCGTGATCAGCCGAATTCGTGCCGCGTACGACGAACTGACCGCCCGCTACCGTGGCCCCGACGGCCTGCTCGCGCTGCCCACCGCGGCGCTGCTGGCCTCGGCGTCCGTACCGTAGCGGCCACTGCGGCACCCGGTCCTCCGTCGACGAGGGGCACCCGGCGAGAATGCGGCGTGGAGTTTCTCTGTTACCACGGTGACCGGCCCGGCTCGGCGGCGTTGCGCGACGAGCTGTTGCCCGAGCACTGGACCTACATGGACCGGTACGCGGCGGGAATGATCGCCCGTGGCCCGACCTTCGTCGGCGACACGCCCACCGGCAGCGTGCACATCGTCGACGTGCCCGACCCGGCCGCCGCGCGGGCATTCGCATTCGAGGAACCGAACTACCAGGCCGGCGTGTACCGGGACGTGCTGCTGCGCCGGTGGCGCAACACGCTGGGCCGCACCATGTGGGACTTCCCCGGCGGCCGGACCGGCGGCAACCGTTACCTGGTGCTCGGCCTCGGCGCCGGGCCGGCCGCCGACCTGGCCGTGCCGCCCGACCCGGACGAGCTGATCGCGTACGGGCCCCTGCTGGCCGACGACGGCGTCACCTGGCTCGGCACCGCCGCGCTGCTCCGGGCGCCTAACCCGGACGCGGCGCGCGCCATCCTGACCGTGGGCCGGTACGCCGACATCGAGGTGCACAACTGGCAGTTCGGCGGGCGACCGTCCTGACCTGTCCTGAACCGCCCCGACGCCCACAGTCAGGCAGAGGCGGGCAGGCCGTCCAGTGGGCGGATCAACGGTGGGCGGGGTATTGCCCGCACGACCCCGGCATCGGCGGATGTCCAGTGCCCAGCCGAACTCGTCGGCGCGGGGCGGATCGGCGTTGCGGCCCGTCCGATGTCCCGGGACAGGTCACCGCCCGCACCGCGCGGAGGTCGGGTCGCCGGCGTCGGCGGTACGTCGCCCGCCGAGGCGACGGCTCGGAGCCGGCGTGGGCCCGCCGGACGGTTGGCGTCGGAACCCGACGCGGCGGGACGGGTGGCCATCGTCGGGATGGGGATGCCTCGTCTCGGCGCGGTCGGGCCGGTGGCATCGCCCGGCCCTGCCGAGGCCAGCGCCGCGAAGACGGCGTCGAGACGGCCGGTCCGAGCGCCAACGGTGTCGAGGCGCACGATCTCCGCGCTCCTCGCCGCCGAGCCGCTGACCGCACCAGCGCGCGGGTTGGCGTCGCGGTGCACGGTGTCGAGGTGCGGCACGCCGGCTGCCCGGCGTTGGAAGACGGCCCGCAGGGCGCGGGGCAACCGCTCGGCGGCGACCTGGCGCAGCGCGGGAGCGGCGAACGCGTACCCGCCGACCTGGTGGGGGAGCAGCAGCCCGGAGGCGACAAGCGTGCGAAGCGCGGATGCGGACCGGCCGGGCGTCCAGCCGAGTGCCCGGTCCACGGCCGCCCCGGAGATCAGGCCGCCGAGGGTGCCGGCGGCCATCAGCACCGCCCGCCGCTCACCGTCGAGGTGGTCAAGCTCCGCGCCGACGGCCCGGCGTACCGCCTCGGGCAGAGCGAGCGCCGCCGGGTCGGCACCGTCCACCAGCGACGTGACGTACGCCGCTGCGTGCCCGGGACGGCCTCCCACCAGCGGCAGCAGCCGGTCGACCAGGGCCACCGGCTGCCCGGCCCGGGTGAGCAGGTGGCGCAGTAGCCGTCCGGACTGCACCGTGGCCAGTGGTCCGATCGTCATCTGGCGGGCCGGACCGGGCCGGGTGTCGGCCCACTGCGGCTGATGCACTGTGAGCAGCGCCAGCGGCAGCCCGCGCTCCGTCGCCGCGCCGAACAGCGCGTGCAGGAAGCGGCTCACCGCGGGCGCGGCCCGGTCCAGGTCGTCGACGGCCACCATCAGCGGCCGGTGGGCGGCCAGCCGTAGCAGGACCTCGCGGCAGATCGCCGCGCCGGCGAGGGCCGCGGCCGAGCCGTCCGGGGTGGTCAGCAACCGCTGGAGCGCCGGGACCGCGGTGGCCACCCGGGTCGGCGGGAACAGTGGCGTGAGGGCGGCCACGAGCCGGTCGTGGACTGCCGCCGGGCCGTCGCTGTGCCGGATCCCGGCGAGGTCGCGGAGCAGGTGCGCGACCGGCGCCAACACCTGATCGGGGTACGGCTGACAGGTCGCCACGCACCAGCGGACCGACAATCCGTCCACCGTGGTCAGCCCACGGGTCAACTCGTGCAGCAGCCGGCTGCGGCCACTGCCGGTGGGGCCGACCAGTGAGATCCAGCGTGGCGTCCGGTTTCGGATGGCCGCGCCCAACTGGTCGCGGATGGTGGCCAGTTCGCGGCGTCGACCGATCAACGGGCCGTCGTGCCGATCGGCGCCGGGGCGTACCGGACCGACGGCGTGCCAGACCGGCACCGGCGGCACCCGGCCGGCGACCGGCACCGGCGTCAGCTGACGCTGGGTGATCAGGCCGGCGGTGGCGCGCGCGGTGGCGGCGCAGAGCGCGACGGCACCGGGCGCGGCGTACTCCTGTAGGCGGGCCGCTGTGGTGATCACCGCTCCGCTGGCCACGCCGTGCCCGCCGGTGACGACGTCGCCCAGGTCGACCACTACCTCGCCGGTGGCGACACCGACCCGGACGCGCAGCCTGATGCCGTCGACCATGGGCCGTCGGTCCAGCGCGGCCTGGATCTCGAGCCCCGCGCGCACCGCCCGGTACGCGTCGAAGCCGTCGGAGTGCCGAGCGCCGAAGAGCGCCATCACGGCGTCGCCGATGTACTTCTCCACCACCCCGTGCCAGCGGTGCAGCACACCTGCGACGGTGTCGAAGTAGGCCCGCTGCAACGCTCGGACGTCCTCGGGGTCGAGCCGGTCCACCAGGGCCGTGGAGCCGACGATGTCCGCAAAGAGGACGGTGACGACGCGCCTCTCCTGTGGTACCGGCCAGAGCGGGGTGACGGTCCGTTGCGTGTCGACGATGATGCTGGTGGTCATGGGTGTCGCACCGGCCTCTCTCCCCGCTGTTGCCTGATCACCTCCGGAGATTGGCATTAGTGGGCCGACGGGGGATCTGCCGAACGACGTATGTCGGCCACCTGCAACCTTTAGTCGCAAAGTCGACGCGAGGAGTACCACAAGCGGTGGGCGGCCGTAGAACGGTGAGGGGCCCTGTGATTAGGCTGCGTGGCATGGCCAGCGATGTGGACACCGCACCGCTCGTGGGCCGGGCCGAGCTGGTGCAGACGGTTCGGTCCGCGTTGCTCGGTGACGCCGCGCACGGGCAGACCGCTGCGGTCTTCCTGACCGGCGAGAGCGGTGTGGGAAAGACCCGGCTGTTGGGCGAGATCGGCGACCGCCTACGGGAGCGGGGCGCCGTGGTGCTCACCGGCAGCTGCCTGGACATCGGCGACGCCTCCCCGCTGCACCCGCTGTTGCAGGCGCTGCGCCGGTTCGACACCGAGGTGTCCACCTCGCCCGCCCGCACCTCCTCGGCGGTGCGGGGGCTGTTGCAGATGTTCGCCGACGAGACCGCCGGCCCGGACGGCGCTGGCGCGTTGCTGGAGCGGGTCTCCCGTGGCCTGCACCTGATCGCCGAGGGTCGCCCGCTGGTGCTGATTCTCGACGACCTCCAATGGGTCGACCGCAGCACCCGGCAGCTCCTGCTCTACCTGCTCGCCGGCCTGGGAGATCTCCAGTTGTCGGTGCTGGCGGCGGTGCGTGCCGAGTCGTTGCAGGGCGCGCACCCGCTGCGCCGGGTGCTCACCGAGCTGCGTCGGCTCCGCACGGTGCGGGTGCTCGACCTGGCGCCGCTGGGCCGGGCCGACACCGAGACGCTCGCCGCCGCTGTGGTCGGCCGAACGCTGACCGCCGACGCGGCCGAGCAGGTGTGGCAGCGCAGCGGCGGCAACCCGTTCGTCATCGAGGAGCTGGCCCGGGATCTGCGCGACGGCCGCGACGGCCTGTCCGAGACGCTGCGGGAGATCTTCCTCGACCGGGTCGACGCGCTGCCCCAGCACGCGCACGCCGTGGTGCACGCGGTGGCCGCCGGGGTCGAGCCGGTGCAGCACTGGCTGCTGGCCGAGGTGCTGCGGATGCCGGAGGACGAGCTGATCGCCGCGGCCCGGGCCGCGGTGGCGCACCGGCTGCTGGTCGGTGCCGACGAGGGCTACCGGCTGCGGCACCGCCTCGTGGCCGAGGTGCTGGCGCACGAGCTGCTGCCGGCCGAGCGCTCCGGGCTGCACCGCCGCTACGCCGAGGCGCTGACCGCCGCGCCGGGTGAGCTGCACCAGGCCCGGCTGGCGCACCACTGGCGGCTGGCCGGCGAGCCGGCGCGCGCCCTGCCGGCGGCGGTGGCCGCCGCCCAGGAGGCCGAGCGGCTGCACGGTTACGCCGAGGCGCACCGGCACTGGTCGGCGGCGTTGCAGTTGGCCGCCGAGCCGGGCCCGCTGACCGTGGACCGGGTCGAGCTGCTCGAGAACGCCGCCGAGGCGGCCCACCACTGTGGGGAGCACGCGCGCGCGTTGGCCCTGCTGGAGGAGTTGGCCACGCTGCGGGGTGGCGAGCCGAGCTGCGCGCTGCACATCCGCCGGGCCCGCTACCTGGCCGCCGCCGGTCGCTCCGCGCTGGCCGAGGAGGAATACCAGCGGGCGCTGAAGGCGGAGGACTGCTCCCCTCGGGACCGGGCGAGCGCCGCCGCCCGCCTGGCCGAGCTGCTGCTGCACCTGGGTCGCTACGCCGATGCCGGTGCGCGGGCCCGCGAGGCGCTGGCGTTGGCCGAGAACGTGGCGGGCTCGGCCACCGAGGTGGTGCTGGCCAGTTCGGCGTTGGGCTTCAGCGACGCCTGCCTGGAAGACCCGGACGCCGGTCTGGCGGTCATGCGCGACGCCCTCGACACCGCCGAGCGTGCCGGTCAGCCCGAGGACGTGGCCTGCGCGTACCTGCACCTGGCTGAGCTGCTGACCGGGCCGCTGAACGTCCTCGAAGAGGGCGTGGTGGTGGCCCGGCGGGGCGCCGAACGGGTGGCCGAGCTGGGGCTGGGTCGCACCTGGGGCACCCGGCTGCTGGCCATCGCCATCAACGGGCTGTTCCGGGTGGGCCAGTGGGCCGAGGCGGAGAAGGTGGTGGCCGCGGCCCTTCGGCACCGACCGTCCGGTGCGGACGCCGTGGAGCTGCTGTTGGCCCGGTGTCGGCTGTCGGTGGGCTACGGCGACATCGAGGCCGCCGGTCGGGACCTCGACGCGGTGGCGACCCTGCTCGCCGGCGGCGGGGCGCGACACGTCATCCCGTTGCTCACCCTGCGCTCCGGGCTGGCCATGTGGGAGGGTCGGCACGACGTGGCGCGGCAGGCGGTGCAGCGCGGCCTCACCGAGAGCCGTTCCGACGACGTGATGATCCTCTCCGCGCTGGTCTGGCACGGCCTGCGCGCCGAGGCTGAGGCGCACGCCAGCCGCACTGTGGAGGTGGACCCGACGGCGGTGCGCCGGCTGCGGGACGTGGCCGAGCGGGTGGCCCGCAAGAGCGCCGGTGCCGCCCGGCCGGTGCGCTCGGTGGTGGAGGGTTTCCTGGCGTTGTGCGCCGCCGAGGTCAGCCGCCTCGACGGCAGCGATCCGGAGCTGTGGGCCGCGTCGGCGGCCGAGTGGGATCGACGCAATCACCCCTATCCGGCGGCCTACTCGCGGCTGCGGCACGCCGAGGCGCTGTTGGCTCGGCGCAGCCGGGTGGCCACCGCCGGCAAGCTCCTGCGGGAGGCGTACCGGGTGGCGCAGGGGTTGGGCGCGGTGCCGTTGACCTCGGAGATCCGCGAGCTGGCAGGGCGGGCCCGGGTGTCGCTGGACGAGCGCGACAGCACCGGTGCGCGCAGCGTCCCGGTCGAGGCGTCCGACGACGAGTTGGCGGCGCTCACCGCCCGGGAGCGGGAAGTGCTCGCCCTGGTCGCCGAGGGGTTGACGAACAGGGAGATCGGGCAGCGGCTGTTCATCAGCGAGCGGACCATCGGGGTGCACGTGTCGCACATCTTCGACAAGCTCCAGGTTCGTACCCGCGTGCAGGCGAGCGCGATCCAGTTGCGCCGGGGTGGGGCGTACACCCGCACGTCGGGGAAGGCGCCGGCGCTCAAACCGAGCTTCGCGTACGC
>NZ_JBEZGJ010000205.1:0-11435 GCF_040649965.1 Micromonospora sp. NPDC048843 | reverse complement strand
CGGCGCGCGGTTCCACCCCGTCCGCGACACCGGCCCACGGCACCCACACCGGCCACGGGAAGTCTGGTCGGCCATGGCGCGGGTGATGGCCTGTCGGATCCACCAGGTGGCGTACGTGGAGAACTTGTAGCCCTTGGCGTAGTCGAACTTTTCCACGGCCCGGATCAGACCGAGGTTGCCCTCCTGGATCAGGTCGAGAAACGCCATGCCACGGCCGGTGTAGCGCTTGGCGATGCTGACCACCAGCCGCAGGTTCGCCTCCAACAGGTGGTCCTTGGCCGCCCGACCCTCGGCGACGATCAGCTCCAGGTCGGCTCGCAGCTCCGCGGAGACCGGGGTGCAGGTGGCCAGTTTCTCGCCGGCGAACAGGCCGGCCTCGATGCGCCGGGCCAGGTCGACCTCCTGCGCGGCGGTCAGCAGCTTCGTCCGGCCGATGCCGTTGAGGTAGGCCCGGACCAGGTCGGTGGAGATGCCGCGCTCGTCGGTGGCGTCCAGGTCGACGAGGGCCTCGGAGGCCCGGTCGGTGTCGGTCGTGGTGGCCGGGCGCGTCCGGTGTTCCGTCATCTGCAGAACCATCTCTGTCTCTCCCCGTTTCCACGTCGGTGCCGTGTTCCCGGCCCAGTGGTGCCGGTGTGAACAACAGCTTGGCGGGCGGGGCGTAAAACGGGAGTGAGGCGATCGGGCACCCGACAGGAATCGCGTCGGATCGCTGGTGCGGTGTGTCGTCGGAGTGTGTGGTTGCCCGCCCCGGCTACGTTGCGGACGGCCGGCCACCTCTGGTCGGTTGGAAACGACAGTTGGAGGACGGTGTGGTCTTCAAGCGGCTCATGAAGGCGATGGGCGTCGGTGGTCCGTCGGTGGAGACGGTGCTGGCCAACCCGAACTGCCGCCCGGGCGGCCAGTTGGAGGGCCGGATCCAGGTGTTGGGCGGCGACCACCAGGTCGACATCGACCACGTCGCCCTCGGCCTGGTCACCCGGGTCGAGGTGGAGAGCGGCGACAACGACTACGACACCACTCAGGAATTCCACCGCCAGCAGGTCACCGGAGCGTTCCGGCTGGAGCCCGGACAGCGCTACGACATCCCGTTCCGCTTCGACGTGCCGTGGGAGACGCCGGTCACCGAGCTGTACGGGCAGCACCTGCACGGGATGACGATGGGTCTGCGTACCGAGCTGGAGGTCGCTCGCGCGGTCGACAAGGGTGACCTGGACGCCGTGTCGGTGCACCCGCTGCCGGCGCAGGGGCGACTGCTGGACGCGCTGCTGCGGCTGGGCTTCCGGTTCGCACGCGCCGATGTGGAACGTGGTCACATCTACGGCGTACGCCAGACGTTGCCGTTCTACCAGGAGATCGAGTTCAGCCCGGCACCGCAGTACGCCCGCTCGATCAACCAGTTGGAGGTCACCTTCGTCGCCGACGCGCAGCAGATGCAGGTGGTGCTGGAGGTCGACAAGCGCGGCGGTGTCTTCACCGAGGGCCGGGACGCCTTCGGCCGGTTCACCGTCGACCACGCCACCGCCGACCGCACCGACTGGACCGCCGAACTCGACAACTGGCTCCGCCAGTCCCTAACCCGCCGAGGCCTCTTCTCCTAACCCCACCCAGCCCCGCACCCCAGCCCCGTCCGTCGATCATGAAGCTATTGCCATGACACGCCGAGCTGGCGGGTAATAACTTCATGATCAACAGGGGTGGGGGTGGGGGTGGGGTCAGAGGTCCAGGAGGAGGGTTTGGGGGCCTATGTTGATGCTTTCCACCAGCATGTGGGCGCGGAAACGGCCGGTCTCGACCTTTGCTCCTCGTTCCCGTAGGGCGTCGACCACCGCTGTCACCAGTGGCTCGGCGACCTCGGCGGGAGCGGCGGCGGTCCAGCTCGGTCGGCGGCCCTTGCGGACGTCGCCGTAGAGGGTGAACTGACTGACCACCAGGATCGGCGCGCCGGTGTCGGCGGCGGACCGCTCACCGTCCAGGATGCGCACCTCGTGCACCTTGCGGGCCATCGTCTGAGCGGTCTCCGCGGTGTCGGTGTGGGTCACCCCGAGCAACACCAGCAGGCCGTTCTCGATGGCGCCGACCACCTCGCCGTCCACCGTCACGCTGGCCCGCCCGACGGTCTGCACCACCGCCCGCATCAGGCGTCCACCGGCTCGATGAAGCCGCGCTCCACCAGGTGCGCCACGATCGGGCCGGCGGCCTCGGCCATCTCGTCGGGCTCGACGTCGTGCGCGGCGGCGAGCAGTGCGAGCTGGTCACGCAGCGGCAGCCGGCCGTCGGCGCCACCGACCAGCGCCAGCACCAGCGGGTCGATCTCCTCGGTCCATCGCAGGCCGTGCGGCATCGCGAGGACCTGCCGGTCCACCCCCCAGCCGTCGTCGCCCATGGTGGCCTCCTGTCGCAGCTGGAGGCCATCGGCGGCCCGGTAGCGCTCGGCGAGCAACGCCTCGGTGTCGCGTACCCGGAGAAAGTCCTGGCGGTCGAACCAGGCGGCGACCCGGTCGCCCAGCGGTGGCTGCACCCGCTGGCGCAGATCCTCCACCCGGACCACCGGGTCGGCGTGCCCGCCCCGACGCAGCGACACGATGCCGAAGCCGATGCCCTCCACCTTGTGCGCGTCGAACCAGTCCAGCCAGGCGGCCATCCGCTGCGGGTCGGCGGTCTCGCCGACGTCGGTGAGCCACAGGTCGACGTACGCCATCGGGTCGGCCACCTCCCGCTGGATCACCCAGGCGTCCAGGCCGGTCCCGGCGAACCAGCCGGCCACCCGCTCGTCCCACTCCTCGCCCGCGACGTGCACCCAGTTCGCCAGGTACTGCATCGTGCCGCCCTCGGTGAGCAGGCCCGGGGCCGCGGCGGCGAGTTCGGCGCCGATCGCGTCACCGACCCGGCCGGAGTCGCGGTACACGTGCGTGGTCGTACCCGGGCCGACCACGAACGGTGGGTTGCTCACCACCAGGTCGAACCGCCGACCGGCCACCGGGGCGACCAGGTCGCCGCGGAGCAGCTCCCAGTCCTGACCGTTGAGGGCGGCGGTGGTCGCGGCGAAGCGCAGCGCCCGCTCTGAGAGGTCGGTGGCGGTCACCGACCTGGCGTGGGTGCCCAGGTGCAGGGCCTGGATGCCGGAGCCGGTGCCCAGGTCCAGCGCGGTGTCGACCGGCCGGCGCATGGTCGCGCCGATCAGGGTGTGGGTTGCCCCGCCGACGCCGAGGACGTGCTCGGCGTGCAACGGACGACCCGGGCGGGCGCTGGCCGGCACGTCGGCGAGCACCCACCAGTCCTCGCCGTACGGCTCCAGGTCGACGCCGGCACGCAGGCCGGCGCCGTACCGCTCGACCAGCCCGCCCGCGAGGGCCTCGGCCAGGCTCAGCGGCGCCAGCGCGGCGGTCACCGCCGCCTCCGACTCGGTCTGGGCGCAGATGAACAGCCGGATCAGGGTGCCGAGCGGGTCGCCGTCCTCGGTGGCGCGCAGCGCGGCCCGGTAGTCGTTGCGGGCGACCGCCGCGGTCGCCTGGGCGCCCAGCCGCTCGGCGATGCCGTGGCTGGTGAACCCGTTCTGGGTCAGCGCGGCCCGCAGCGCGTCGACACCGGCGGGGGAGAGCAGCATGTCGTGTTCGTCCACCCCGACATCCTGCCTGCCGTCGCGGAGGAAGCCAGCATCACCCGCGAGATTCGACCCCCACGCCCGGCAGCCTCGGCTGCGCACCGGTCGGGGCCGAGGGCGCGCCGGGCACCGCCACGACCAGGGCCGGCGGTACGACTGTCGCCAGCCCCCGACGCGCGGCCAACCGGTCGACGACCAGGGCGTACGCCGACAGGGCCAACACGTCGACGACGATGACCTGCCACGGGGCGTCGGCCATCGTCTCGTCGGCGCTGAGCCCGCCGAACGCCGCCGCCAGGGTGAAGGCGAACAGATTGTTCACCACGTGCAGCGCGATCGCGGCCTCGAGCCCGCCGGTTCGCACCGTCAGCCAGCCGAACAACACGCCCATGAAGGCCAGGTCCAGGAAACCCCAGCCGCTGCCCCAACCGTGCGCGGCGGCGAAGAGCACCGCCTGGAGGGCGATCCCGGGCCAGGGCGTGCGCAGGTACGCGCCGACGGCCTGCAACAGCCAGCCGCGGAAGGCGTACTCCTCCGCGGCGGCCTGGAACGGCACCAGCAGGAGGACCATCAGCAGCCCGGCGGCGAATTCCGGCAAACCCACCCACGTGTCCGGGGCGGGTATCGCGCTCTCGCCGGTCAGACTGAGCAGGAGTCCCGCGCCGACCAGCATGACGATGATCAGCGGTGTGGCGATCAGCAGGCAGCGGCCGAGCCAACTCCACCGCAGTCGGCCGAGCACCGAGGAGAGCGTGCCGGCGGGTCGGCGCTGCACGAGCCAGGCGGCGCCGAACAGCAGTGGGAGCAGCAGTGCCAGCGAGGCGATCAGCAGCGCGGTGTCCGGAATCGGGCCGAAGGTCGGCAGCCCGTCGGCGTCGTACGGGCGGTCGGTGAGCTCGGCCACGACGGCGGCGACGCCGAAGAGCAGGCAGACGATCACCAACGCCGAGACGACCAGCGCGACGGTGCCGACCAGAGGCCGCCACCAGCGGTGCCGCTCGGTGCGGCCGAGCCGGTGGTACGGGGAACCGGGCGGGGCGCTCCACAACATGGCGTCGAGCGTGGCATGCGGGCGCCACCTGCCCTGGACGATCGGAGCGTCGGTGTCCGTCCGGCTCGGTACGCCAGGCAGGATGGTCCGCATGACGCTTGTGCTGCCCATCGACCCGGAGGCCAACCGGCTGCTGGAGCGCAGCCCGCTGGCGCTGCTGCTCGGCATGGTCTTGGACCAACAGATTCCGATGGAGAAGGCGTTCTCCTCGCCGTACGTGCTTCAGCAGCGGCTCGGTCATGAGCTGGACGCGGCGGAGCTGGCCGGGTACGACCCGGAGGCCCTGGTCGCGCTCTTCGCCCAGCCGCCCGCGTTGCACCGGTTTCCCAAGGCCATGGCGGCCCGGGTGCAGGAGGTCTGCCAGGTGCTGGTGGAGCGGTACGACGGTGACGCGACGCTGCTCTGGGCCGAGGTCGCCGACGGACCGGAACTGCTGCGCCGGGTCTCCGCGCTGCCCGGCTTCGGCAAGCAGAAGGCACAGATCTTCGTGGCCCTGCTCGGCAAGCGGTTCGGGGTGACCCCGCAGGACTGGCGGAAGGCGGCCGGAGACTACGGCGACCCGGGCGCGTACCGGTCGGTGGCCGACGTCACCGACGCCGATTCGCTGCGTCGGGTGCGGGAGTTCAAGCAGCAGATGAAGGCGGCTGCCAAGGCGAAGACCGCCGGCGGCTGACCGACCGGCCTGGTGCGGGGCGGTCTGCTCAGGCGGCGGTGGGGTGCGCCAGCGAGGCCAGCGCGCGTCGGACGTCGGCCAGCGAAACGGTCGCCGAGTCGTCGAGGTCGGCCAGGCCGGCCTCGATCCACTGGCGCATCAGCGTGGTGACCCCGATGCCCCGCGCGTCGGCGGCGGCGCGAACCCGCTCGTAGGTGTCCAGTGGCAGCCGCACCGAGCGGCTCACCATCGGCACGTCGCTGTCGGGGGTGGGTAGCTCCGCCGCCGGGCTCTCGTCGATCAGCTCGGCGATTCGCTCGCCGCCACCGTGGAACTGCTTGGTCGCGTCGTTACGGTGCATCGTCACGGCCTCCTCATCTACCGAGATCTCCGCACGGCCTCGTCGTAGCGCTTGGACTCGACGTCGCTCAACTCGCGGGCGGAGAGAATGTCCCAGTCGTTGTCGGTGCCATCGGCCTCGGCGAGCAGAATCGCCAGCCTGCGGCCCCGGCGGGCGGCGGCGTAGACCACCATCACGTCGTCACCCAGATGACGGATGACCCGTCGGGCGCTGTGCAGCGCTTCCCAGACTTCCCCGGGTGTGACGTCGTAGACCCTCAGGTTGGCCAACGCCTCGTCGGTGAAGCTGAACCTGCTGCCCACATCGCGGAGCGTACCACGCGCGTAACACGCGGCGGGATGAGTCGAAGTTCGCTGATCACGGACCTGCGGTGACAGGATGAGGCGTAACCCCCTCGAGGAGGTCCATGGTGAAGCGTCAGGCGTACCAGCCGATTCTGATCACCGACGCCTCGCGCAGCCAGGACGATCAGCTCAACAGTCGCCAGCGCCGCTATGTCCTGATGATGGGCATCCGGGTGCTGTGCATCATCGTCGGCGCGATCCTGGTCGGTGCGAACGCCCCACTGCTCTGGCTCTGGCTGCCTCTGTGCGGCCTCGGCATGGTGCTCATCCCCTGGCTGGCCGTGCTGCTGGCCAACGACCGGCCGCCGAAGGAAGAGCACCGGCTGGCCAACCGGTTCCACCCCCGCCAACAGGACGACACCCCGCCGATGAGCCTCACCGCCGAGGAGCGCCCACACAAGGTCATCGACGTCGAACCCTGACCCGCGAACGGGCCAGGGTTCGAGCAGTCGGGGCTGTGGCCGGGTGACGGCCGCTACGCCTGTGGCCGAGCCCCGGCGGTGGAGACGGCAAGCGCGCCCAGGTCGGTGGCGCGGCTCAGTGCCGCGGTCGGGGTGGCTCCGGCGAGCCACGCGGTGAGCAGACCGGCCGCGAACGCGTCGCCAGCGCCCGTGACGTCCACCACCGCCACCCTGCTGGCCGGAGCCACGCAGACCGGCGTGGTGCGGTCCACCCAGACCGCGCCGGCCGCGCCGCGCTTCACCACCACCCGCCGAGCCGTCGCCGACAGCACCCGCCCCTGCGCCGCCGGGTCCAGGCCGCCGGCCAGCACCGTGGCCTCGTCCGCGTTGACCAGGAGCAGGTCGATGTCCCGTACCCAACTCAGGAACGCCGCCGCGCCGACCCGCCGCAACGGCGCCGCGGAGGCCGCGTCGACGCTGATGGTCAGCCCGCGCTCGCGGGCGGCGGCCAACGCCCGCAGCCCCGCGCCGCGCGACTCCGCGTCCAACAGGGTGTACGCGGACAGGTGCAGATGCCCAGCGTCGGGCGCC
Organism: Micromonospora sp. NPDC048843; assembly: GCF_040649965.1. NCBI lineage: Bacteria > Bacillati > Actinomycetota > Actinomycetes > Micromonosporales > Micromonosporaceae > Micromonospora > Micromonospora sp. NPDC048843. Next base: position 4,434 of record NZ_JBEZGJ010000205.1, on the reverse strand, counting down.
GCCGCGAGGGCCTGCTCGACGTGCGCGGCGCTCAGCCGCAGGTTCGCGCCCCGCTGGCTGACCATGGTGCGCTCGTCGTCGGCGGCCAACACGATGACAGTGCCGGTCGAGGCACCCTCGACCCGCTCGATGGCGCAGTCGACGCCCGCCCGCTCCAGCTCGGCCACCCGGTCCCGCCCGGCGTCGTCGTGACCGACGGCCCCGACGAGCGTGACGTCCACCCGCTGCGCGGCGATCCAGGCGGCGGTGTTGGCCGCCTGACCGCCGCCGCCGAGACTGATTGCCGCCCCGGTGTCCGAGCCGGCCGCGAGCGGCCCGGACAACACGGCGACCACGTCGGTGATCACGTCCCCGACGACGACCATCCGGGCCGGTCGGGTCATGCCGGGACGGCGGTGCCGCGGGCCACCGAGGCGACCGCGATCCGCGCGGCCAGGTCGGCGTTGCGCAGGATGATCCGCACGTTCACCGCCAGGCTCGCGCCCTCGGTGGCCGAGTGGAAGTGCGCGAGCAGGTACGGGGTGACGGCCTTTCCGGTGATCCCGTCCCGCTCCAGCAGGGCCAGGCCCTCGGTGAGCGTCCGGTCGTGCAGCTCCGGGTCGAGCTGCTCGTCGACCGGCAGCGGGTTGGCGATGAGCAGCCCGCCGGTGTGCACGGCGTGCTCGTCGCGGGCGGCGAGCACGGCGGCGACCTGCTCCGGCGAGTCCACCGACCAGTCCAGGTCGAAGCCGGCGTCGGTCAGGTAGAAGCCGGGGAACCGGCGGGTGCGGTAACCGACCACAGCGACCCCGAGGGTCTCCAGGCGCTCCAGCGTCGCGCCCACGTCGAGGATCGACTTGACTCCGGCGCAGACCACCGCGATCGGGGTCTGCGCCAGGGTGACCAGGTCCGCCGACTCGTCGAAGGTGTGCGCGGCCTCCCGGTGCACCCCGCCCAGCCCGCCCGTGGCGAACACGCCGATGCCGGCGGCTGCGGCCACCGCGCTGGTAGCGGCCACCGTGGTCGCCCCGTCCGCGCCGGTCGCGGCGGCCACAGCGAGGTCGCGGACGGAGAGCTTGGTCACGCCGTCGACGGTGGCCAGCCGGGTCAGCTGGGCGTCGTCCAGGCCGACCACCAGCTTGCCGGCGATCATGCCGATCGTCGCCGGAACGGCCCCGGCGTCCCGAACCGTCCGCTCGATCTCCCTGGCCACGCGCAGGTTCTCCGGTCGGGGCAGACCGTGCGAGACGATGGTGCTCTCCAGGGCGACGACGGGCCGGCCGTCGCGCAGCGCTTCGGCGACCTCGGTGCCGTAGCTGATGTGAAAGTCAGTCACACGGGCACCGTACGGGGTGGAGCCTCGGCCGGCCTCAAGTGGACCCGGCCGTGATGACCTGCCAAACTTGTCGGTTGGAGGTGCAGACGTGAGCACAGAGGTTCTCGAGCGTCCGGAGCTGAAGGACGCCGATACCGGTCCCGAGATGTTCCATTACGTCCGCAAGGAGAAGATCGCCGAGAGCGCCGTCATGGGCACTTTCGTCGTCGCTCTCTGCGGCGAGACCTTCCCGGTCACCAAGGCGGCCAAGCCGGGTTCACCGGTCTGCCCCAAGTGCAAGGAGATCTACGACTCGTACCGTGAGTGAACCTCGGCCGGTGCTCCGGCCGGCGACGTAGCCTGCGGCGGTGACCACCTCCACCGCCCTGCTCCTCGCCGACCTGACCGGGGTGGCGGTGTTCGCCGCGTCCGGGGCCTCGGCGGCGGTGGCCAAGCGACTGGACCTGTTCGGCGTCGCGTTCGTCGGCTTCGTGGCCGCCCTCGGCGGTGGGATCTTCCGGGACCTGGTCATCGACGAGGTGCCGCCGCTGGCCTTCGCCGACTGGCGGTACGTCGCCACCGCCGCGATCACCGCACTCGCCGTCTTCTGGCTGCACCCGCAACTGGCCCGACTGCGCACCACAGTGCTGGTGCTGGACGCGGCCGGCCTGGCGCTGTTCACAGTCACCGGCACGCTCAAGGCGCTCGACGCCCGGGTACCGGCGGTCGGCGCCTGCCTGATCGGCATGCTCACCGCGATCGGCGGCGGGCTCGGCCGCGACCTGCTCACCGCCGAGATCCCGGTCGTGCTGCGCCGGGAGATCTATGCGCTGGCCGCGCTGGCCGGTTCGATCCTGGTGGTGCTCCTGTACGTCACCGGGCAGACCGGCCCCGCGCCGCTCACCGCAGCCGCCGTCCTGGTCTTCGGGCTACGCCTGATCGCGCTGCGTCGACGCTGGTCCGCGCCGGTGGCCACACTGCGCCCGCCGCGCGCCGAAGGGGCGGATCCACGCACCGACCGCGAGTGGTGAGACGGTCGGGCCGCTGTTCGTTTGGGTGCGGGATTGTGACCAGCGTGGCGTCGCCTGGGCCCGACGGCCCGTGCTGGTTATGCTGAGTCGGCCTTCGCGGCAGCTTCTGCGCGGAGGCGTTTTCATGGGCGGCGGATCCTCGTGGCCCTCGCCCGGGGTCCGCCATCGTGCGGTCGGAGAGGAGCTTCGCGTGGCAGCCCGGACGCCGGTGCTCGAGACGTTCCCGGCGCTACGCGCCTGGCAGCGCAAGGCCCTGGTGGAGTACCTGCGTCGCCGCAGTGAGGACTTCACCGCGGTCGCCACGCCCGGCGCCGGCAAGACCACCTTCGCCCTGCGGATCGCGGCCGAGCTGCTCGGTGACGGCACCATCGAGGCGGTCACCGTGGTCGCGCCGACCGAGCACCTGAAGAACCAGTGGTCTGACGCCGCGGCCCGGGTGGGCATCCAACTCGACGCCGCCTTCCGCAACGCCGACCTGCACTCCGCGGCCGACTTCCACGGCGCTGTGGTCACCTACGCGCAGGTGGGGATGGCCCCGCAGGTGCACCGGCGACGCACCATGACCCGACGGACCCTGGTCATCCTCGACGAGATCCACCACGCCGGCGACTCCCGGTCCTGGGGCGACGGGGTGAAGAACGCCTTCGAACCCGCCGTACGCCGGCTGATGCTCACCGGGACACCGTTCCGCTCCGACGACAACCCGATCCCGTTCGTCAGCTACGAGCGGGGCGGGGACGGGCTGCTGCGCTCCCGCGCCGACTCGGTGTACGGCTACTCCGACGCGCTGCGCGACGGCGTGGTCCGGCCGGTGCTCTTCCTGGCGTACTCCGGGGAGACCCGCTGGCGTACCAACGCGGGGGAGGAGCTGGCGGCCCGGCTGGGCGAGCCGATGACCCAGGACCTGGTGGCGCAGGCCTGGCGTACCGCCCTGGACCCCGCCGGCGACTGGATGCCGCAGGTGCTGCGGGCCGCCGACGCCCGACTCACAGTGCTGCGCAACGCGGGCATGGCCGACGCCGGTGGTCTGATCATCGCCACCGACCAGCAGACCGCCCGCTCGTACGCCAAGCTGATCGAGCAGGTGACCGGCGAGAAGGCCGCCGTGGTGCTCTCCGACGACCAGGGCGCGTCCGCCCGGATCGCGACGTTCGCGGCGTCCGACCAGCGGTGGTTGGTAGCGGTGCGGATGGTGTCCGAGGGGGTCGACATCCCGCGACTGGCGGTCGGGGTCTACGCCACCAGCGCCAGCACGCCGCTCTACTTCGCTCAGGCGATCGGCCGGTTCGTGCGGGCCCGCCGGTCCGGGGAGACCGCGTCGGTGTTCCTGCCCAGCGTGCCGCACCTGCTCGGGTTGGCCAGCGAGATGGAAACCGAGCGCGACCACGTACTCGGTAAACCCAAGGAAGCCGACGGTTTCGACGACGACCTGTTGGAACGCGCGCAGCGCGACGACCAGGCCAGCGGGGAACTGGAGAAGCGGTTCGCGGCGCTCTCGGCCACCGCCGAGCTGGACCAGGTGATCTTCGACGGCGCGTCGTTCGGCACCGCGGCCCAGGCCGGGACCCCCGAGGAAGAGGAATACCTTGGCCTGCCCGGTCTGCTCACCGCCGACCAGGTCTCGCTGCTGCTGACCAAGCGACAGGCCGCACAGTTGGCCGCCCAACGCCGTCGTACGGCCGACGGGGCCGCTCAGCCGGCCGCTGCGGCCACGGCAGCGCCACCCGCACCCATGAGCGCCGCCCAGCGTCGCGTGGCGCTCCGGCGCCAACTGAACGCTCTGGTGGCCGCCCGACACCACCGCACCGGCCAACCGCACGGCAAGATCCATGCCGAGCTGCGCCGGCTCTGCGGTGGCCCGCCGAGCGCCCAGGCCACCATCGAGCAGCTTGAGGAACGCATCGCCACAGTGCAGACCCTCTAGACCCGCCCGGCCGTGGGCGGGCTGCGCCGTGTCGGCCGTGTAGACGATCAGGTCCGGCTTCATCGCCACCGCCCGGCCGTGCCTGGTGTCGCCGTTGGTCGTGCCTGGTGTCAGCGGCCGGTCGTGCCTGGTGTCACCGCCTGGTCCATGAGGTACGCCTCGGCGAGCCAGAGCAGCTCGCCGAG
>NZ_JBEZGJ010000204.1:0-11557 GCF_040649965.1 Micromonospora sp. NPDC048843 | reverse complement strand
CCTCTATCTGGGCGCGGGCGGGGGTCTGTCCGCTGGGGTCGGGCCGGGGCAGGCGGGCCGGACCGAGGCCGGCTCAGCTCACGTTGGCCGGGCCGAGAACGCTCTTCAGGTCACCCATCAGCGCGGTCGTCGCCGCCACCCGGAACGGACCCAGCCGCAGGGTGGTGGTGCGCCCGCCGTTCTGGAGTTTGACGTGCACCTCGGTGTCGCCGGGGTGCAGCACCAGGGTTTCCTTGAGTTTCTCCACCAGCGGCGGTGTGCAGCGGTGCACCGGGATGGTGAGGGTGACCGGCTTGTTGGTGGCGCTGGTGCTGACGTCCGGCATGGACATGTCCATCGCCATGATCCGTGGGGTGTCGTCGCGGCGGTCCACCCGACCCTTGACCACGACGATGGCGTCCTCGGCGATGTACTGCCCGATCACCTCGTAGGTGTTGGGGAAGAACAGCGCCTCCACCCCACCGGCCAGGTCCTCCAGGGTGGCCGACGCCCAGGCCCGGCCCTGCTTGGTGACCCGGCGCTGCACCCCGGAGAGGATGCCGGCGAGGGTGACGACCGCCCCGTCGGGCACCCCGCCCTCCTCGGCCAGGGACGCGATGGTGGTGTCGGCTGCCGCGTTGAGGATGTGCTCCAGACCGAACAGCGGGTGGTCGGAGACGTACAGGCCGAGCATCTCCCGCTCGAAGGCCAGCTTGTCGCGCTTGTCCCACTCGCTGTCGCCGATGGTCGGCATCACGGTGGTGCTGCCGGTGTCGGCGTCACCGAAGCCGGCGCCGAACAGGTCGTACTGGCCGACGGCCTCCTTGCGCTTGACGTCGGCGTACGCGTCGATCGCGTCGGCGTGCACCGCGAGCAGGCCCTTGCGGGGGTGGTCGAGAGAGTCGAACGCCCCCGCCTTGATCAGCGATTCGATTGTCTTCTTGTTGCAGACCACGGCGTCCACCTTGGACAGGAAGTCGTAGAAGTCGCCGTAGTCGCCCTTGTCGTCCCGGCAGCGCATGATCGAGGCGACCACGTTCGCCCCGACGTTGCGGACGGCGGCGAGGCCGAAGCGGATGTCCTTGCCGACCGGGGTGAACGGCCCGGCCGAGGTGTTCACGTCCGGCGGCAGCACCTGGATGCGCATCCGGCGACACTCGGCCAGGTAGAGCGCCATCTTGTCCTTGTCGTCACCGACGCTGGTCAGCAACCCGGCCATGTACTCAGCCGGGTAGTGCGCCTTCAGGTACGCCGTCCAGTAGGAGACCAGGCCGTACGCGGCGGAGTGCGCCTTGTTGAAGGCGTACCCGGCGAACGGCACCAGGACGTCCCACACCGCCTGGATCGCCTCGTCGGAGTAGCCGCGCTCGCGGCAGCCGTCCCGGAACGGGATGAACTCCTTGTCGAGGATCTCCTTCTTCTTCTTACCCATGGCCCGGCGCAGCAGGTCCGCCTGACCGAGGGTGTAGCCGGCGAGGATCTGCGCGGCCCGCTGCACCTGCTCCTGGTAGACGATCAGGCCGTGGGTGGGCGCGAGGATCTCCCGCAGCGGCTCCTCCAGCTCCGGGTGGATCGGCGTGATCTCCTGGAGGCCGTTCTTTCGCAGCGCGTAGTTGGTGTGCGAGTCGACGCCCATCGGGCCGGGTCGATACAGGGCCAGGACGGCGGAGATGTCCTCGAAGTTGTCCGGCTTCATCAGCCGCAGCAGTGACCGCATCGGCCCACCGTCGAGCTGGAACACGCCCAGGGTGTCGCCGCGGGCCAGCAGCTCGTACGCGGCCTTGTCGTCCAGCGGCAGGCCCAGCAGGTCGAGCTTCCGGCCGTGGTTCAGCTCGATGTTCTTGACCGCGTCGTCGATGATCGTCAGGTTGCGCAGGCCGAGGAAGTCCATCTTCAGCAGCCCGAGCGACTCGCAGGTCGGGTAGTCGAACTGCGTGATGATCGCCCCGTCGGCGTCGCGGCGCGTCAACGGGATGTGATCGATGATCGGCTCGGCGGACATGATGACGCCGGCAGCGTGCACACCGGTCTGCCGGATCAGCCCCTCGATGCCCTTGGCCGTGTCGATCACCTTGCGGACGTCCGGGTCGGAGTCGTACAGGCCGCGGATCTCGCCCGCCTCGGCGTAGCGGGGGTGCTTGTTGTCGAAGATGCCGGTGAGCGGGATGTCCTTGCCCATCACCGCCGGCGGCATCGCCTTGGTGATCCGGTCGCCGACCGCGTACGGGAAGCCGAGGACCCGGGCCGAGTCCTTGATCGCGGCCTTCGCCTTGATCGTGCCGAATGTGGCGATCTGGGCGACCTTGTCCTCGCCCCACTTGTCGGTGACGTACTTGATCACCTCGCCGCGCCGACGCTCGTCGAAGTCGATGTCGACATCCGGCATCGAGACCCGCTCCGGGTTGAGGAACCGCTCGAAGATCAGGCCGTGCAGGATCGGGTCAAGGTCGGTGATGCCCAGCGCGTACGCGACGAGCGACCCGGCGGCCGAGCCACGGCCCGGACCCACGGCGATGCCCTGGTTCTTCGCCCACTGGATGAAGTCGGCGACCACGAGGAAGTAGGACGGGAAGCCCATCTGGTTGATGACGCCCAGCTCGTACTCGGCCTGGACGACGTGCCCCTCGGGAATGCCGCCCGGATAGCGGCGGGCCAGGCCGGCGAAGGTCTCCTTGCGGAACCAGGACTCCTCGGTCTCCCCCTCGGGCACCGGGAAGCGCGGCATCAGGTTGTGGAACTCGAACATGCCCTTCGGGTCGACCTTCTCGGCCACCAGCAGGGTGTTGCGGCAGCCCTCCTGCCACAGCTCGGACGAGTCCACAGCGCGCATCTGGTCGGCGCTCTTGATGAAGTAGCCGCCACCCTCGAACCGGAACCGGTTGGGGTCGTCGATGTTGCTGCCGGTCTGCACACAGAGCAGCACGTCGTGGGCGGTGGCCTGCGCCTCGTGGGTGTAGTGGGAGTCGTTGGTGACCACCGGCGGGATGTCCAGCTTGCGGGCGATCTCGGTGAGCCCCTCACGGACCCGGCTCTCGATGGAGAGGCCGTGATCCATGATCTCCAGGAAGTAGTTGTCCTTGCCGAAGATGTCCTGGTAGCTGGCGGCGACCTTGAGGGCCTCGTCGAACTGGCCCAGCCGCAGCCGGGTCTGCACAGCGCCGGACGGACAGCCGGTGGTGGCCATGATCCCCTCGGCGTGCTCGGCGATCAGCTCCATGTCCATCCGGGGCCACTTGACGTAGTGCCCCTCCATGGAGGCGCGCGAGTTGAGGGTGAACAGGTTCTTCAGGCCCTGCGCGTTCTTCGCCCACATGGTCTTGTGGGTGATCGCGCCGTTACCGGAGATGTCGTCGCTCTTCTGCTCCGGGCGACCCCACTTCACCCGGGCCTTGTGATAGCGCGACTCCGGCGCCACGTACGCCTCGACGCCCAGGATCGGGGTGATCCCGGCGGCCATCGCCTGGTTGTAGAAGTCGTTCGCGCCGTGCATGTTGCCGTGGTCGGTGATCGCCACCGCGGACATGCCCAGCCGCTTGGCCTCGGCGAACAGGTCCTTCAGTCGGGCCGCTCCGTCGAGCATCGAATACTCGGTGTGCACGTGCAGATGCGCGAACGAATCAGCCATGCGTGGCGCCCCCCGGCGGTGTGGATCTTGTTGGTCGGAGCCGACCGGGACCTACCCTACCGAGGTGATCTCGGCGGCTCCACCGTCCGCGCCGAGGGTGGCCCTCGTCTCCTGATCCTCCCCGCGTGCGCCTAGTCTCGGAGCATGGCGAGGTACTACGACGTACACCCGGAGAACCCACAGCCCCGGGTCATCGGGCAGGTCGCCGACCTGATCCGCGGCGGTGGGCTGGTCGCCTACCCGACAGACTCCTGCTACGCGCTCGGCACCCAACTGGGCAACCAGGACGGGCTGGACCGGATCCGGCAGATCCGGCATCTCGACGATCGGCACCACTTCACGCTGGTCTGCCACGACTTCGCCCAGCTCGGCCAGTTCGTGCAGATCAGCAACTCGGTCTTCCGCCTGGTGAAGGCGTCCACCCCGGGCAGCTACACGTTCATCCTGCCGGCCACCAAGGAGGTGCCCCGCCGGATGCTGCACCCGAAGAAGCGGACCGTCGGCGTGCGGGTGCCCCGGCACACAGTCACGCAGGCGCTGCTGGCCGAGCTGGCCGAGCCACTGGTGTCCAGCACGCTGGTCCTGCCCGGCGACGAGGAGCCGATGACCCAGGGCTGGGAGATCAAGGAACGGCTCGACCACCAACTCGACGCGGTGCTCGACGCCGGCGACTGCGGCAAGGAGCCGACGACAGTGATCGACCTGTCCGGGCCCGAGCCGGAGATCCTGCGCCGGGGCGCCGGGGACGTGTCCCGCTTCGATTGACGCCCTCTCCACCCTGAAGGGCGGAGATTCCGGTCTGCTGCACCCCCGAAGGGGCACGCTCCCGGCGGGTTACCGCTTCGCTGCGCGGTGCCGGCACGGGTGCCGGTCTTACCTGCGCTCCACGGTCGCTGAGGTCCGCCCGTCCGGCGGCCCTGATGTTTCTGGCGGCGTTCACGTCTCGGTCGTGCAGGCTGCCGCATGGGCAGCCCCACGTCCGGACGTTGAGCGCCATCTTGTCGTTGATCCGGCCGCAGTCCGAGCACATACGGGTCGACGGGAAGAACCGATCTACCCGGCTGAAGGGCAGTGCACTAGCTCGCATTTCGGTAGCGCGCCGGTTTCGGGTCGGGTGCCGGACGGTACGGGGCCGCCGCCGCGGCACCTGTCATACGCTCAGGGATCGGCACCGGCGAGCATTGGACACCCGGCATGCCCGACGCGGACGACATCGACGCCCTGGCCCGGTCCGCCGCGCACGGCGACCCGGCCGCGCTCAACGCCCTGCTGGTCGCGGTGCGCCCAGAGGTGTTGCGGCTGTGCGCCCGGTTTCTGCCCAACCGGGAGGACGCCGAGGAGGCCTGCCAGGACACGTTGTTGGCGCTGGCCGGCGGCATCACCCGGTTCGAGGGGCGCTCCTCGTTCCGCACCTGGCTGCACCGGCTGACCGTCAACCGGGCCCGCTCCACGTACCGCACGCTGCGCCGCCGCTGCCGACTGGAGGCCGAGGGCGTGCCGCTGCCCGACCAGGCCGACCCCCGACGGACCAGCGTGGTCGCGGGCACCCGCCTCGACCTGCTCGACGCCTTCGACTCGGTGCATCCCGATCTCGCCGAGGTGGTCGCCCTTCGCGATGTCCTGGGGCTGAGCTACCCCGAGATCGCCGCCCTGCTCGACGTGCCGCTGGGCACTGTGAAGTCCCGGTTGCACCTGGCCCGGCGCCAGGTCCGGCAGCGGCTCGGCGCGGAATGAACCGCAGGTCGTTCCGCCGGGTCGTCGTCCTCGCGGCCACCGTGGGGGTCGCCGCCTGCGGCGCCGACGCCGTCTCGCCCCTGCCCGTCCAACCGGCCGGCCCGACCCTCTCGACCCCGACCCTCTCGCCGCCGTCCCCCTCCGCGGTTCTCCCGATCCCCGCGCCCACCGGGTCGCCATCCCGACCACCGCCGGCCAGCGCGCGCCCGGCACCGCCCGCACCCACCAGAACACTGGGTACGCCCCGAACGACTCCCCCGCCGACCGACGCGACGCCGGCCTGTCAGGGCGCTGTCCGCTACGACCTGCCGCTCGCCGAGACCGAGATCGAGCTGCTGAAATCGCTCTGCTTCGCCACCGGTGCGGTGCTGCGCATCCAGGGCATCGGGCCGGGGCTCGTCACCGTCGACCGCCCGGAATTGGTCTCCCAGCAGTACGAGGCGGGCGTGGTGGACATCCGCTTCGTCCGCGCCGGCACCGTCGCCGTCACGATCCCCAAGGACGGCCGGGAGCACACCATCACAGTGGTGGTCCGCTAGCCGGGATCGACGCCGGGCGCGGAGGAACTCGGCGGCGGCGACCCCCAGCAGCACCAGACCGGCGGCGACGCCAGCCGGGCCGGGTGGGACCCAGGTACCGCTGAAGATCAACCCGTGGTCACCGAACGCCGTGAGCAGCGCGGCGGCCATCAGCATCAGGCCGAACATGGTGCCCAGGATCAGCAGTGGGACCGGCTGCCTCCGAGGGCTGTAGCTGTCCGTGATCAACGTGGTGGTCACCCACACCGCGAACAGTGTCGACAACAGGAGCAGCGCCTGGGTGATGCCGATCCAGCTCTCGTCGCGGCCATCTACCTTGTGGTCATCGCCAGACCACAGGTGGAGTACACGTATTCGATTCCTGCGCCATTCCCTGATCATGAGGGTGACTTGGTGCTGCGAGGCCCGGCCCAGGTTGGGGCCCTGGTGCCAGTGGAGATCCCGACTGGCTTTGACGGGACGAGATGGGCTCCACGGGAACGGCCACAACTGGCCCCCACCACGGGCTGACTGTCACTCCTCCCGGTTTGCGAACGTAGTCGGCGCTGGTGCTTATCGATCGGCAATGGCACCGACCCGCGCGTTGTCTGCAACAAATGAGGGTGGTCGTTATTGAGGTGTCATACCTGTCGGCGGCATGTAGGGTCATCGATTAGGTGATCCGTCAACGTCGGTAATCTACCGAGGGGGCAAGTACCAATGATTGGCGACGGCGGAGTCCGGCCGCGGGTCCTCGTCACTGGGGCGACCGAGGTCGTCGGCCGGGTTGCCATTGATTGCCTTCTCGACGCTGGTGTCCGAACGCGGGCGCTCGTGCCGCCGACGAAAGCGGCTGGGGTGCCTGACGCGGTCGACGTGGCGTTCGGCGATCTCACTGCCCCCGAGTCGCTCGACGCGGCTCTGGTCGAAATCGACGCGATGCTGCTTGTGCCTGCCGGCGCACCAAATCGCGAAGTTCTCGAGCGAATCAGGACCGCCGGACTTCGGCGGATCATCGTGCTGTCCTCGGCCTCCGCACCGTGGGAACGGGCCCAGCCCCGCGCTAGTCGCCACTTCCTCGCATGGGAGCAGGCGGTGGGGGCAACAGGACTGGGTTGGACGCACATTCGACCGGCGGGGCTCATGGCCGCCTCGTGGCAGTGGGCTGAGGACATTCGTAGTGACAGCGTGGTGCGAGAGGGTTTCCCCACCGCTCGGTATCCGTACGTGCACGAGTGGGACGTGGCCGCGGTCGCGGTCGCCGCCCTCCTTGATCAACGCCACGATGGCGCCCGGTACCTGACCACCGGCCCGGCTGCGATCAGCGCGGCCGACCGGGTTCGTGATCTGGCGGAGGCGATCGGTCGACCGCTGCGGCTTGAACAACTCAGTGAGGATCAGGCCATCGCACGGTGGAGGGCCTTGGGTTACGACGAGGACTCCATAGAGATTCAACTCATCGTGTCGCGCGATCAGGTCGACAAGCCTCCTCGCCCCAAACGCACTGTGGAGAAGGTGCTCGGTCGGCCCGCCTTGCCGTTTTCGCAATGGGCCATCGACCACGCCGAGGACTTTCAGTAGCGACCTCAACCCAGCGACACGCGCAGTCTCGTCCGGCGATTCATGGCGCACGTGAGCAGGCGCTCATCGGCAGATCCGCGCACTGCCATGCGCCAACACCAGTAGCCTTGGCTCTCACGCACCCTTACTTGACTCTCGGCGAAGCCGGCCCGTGGTGGGGCCAGTTATGGCCGTCTCGTGGAGCCCACGGCAGCGAGCAGAAGCTGGTCGCCCGGTCGCCCGCATCGTGTACAGATGATCTGCTCGACCTTGAGCAGGGCACGGCTGGCAGCATCGCCCAATCCCATCCGGATGTGGTCGGCGGTGCCGGTAGCGCAACCGTCGGCGGCGGCCTTGCGGACGGTCTGGTTCACCACCTGCGGTTCGATCAGGTCGTTCGGGGTGCATCCAAGGATGTCGCACAACGCGACGAAGGTGTCCATCGACAGTCTCTGCGGCGGCTGGGTCACCGCCGGGCCGGTTCGCCGCACCTACCGCAGGCGCACTCCGGCGAGCAGGGTGTCCACGAAGTCGGGTCCGCTGTCAGCGGGCGGGACGATCTGCACGTACACCAGGGCGGGTCGGCCGGGGTGCAGGGCTGCCGACTCGATGATCTGCGGACGACCCCTGTCGCAGCGGTACGCCACCACTGTCCACTCGACGCCCGCCTGCCAGGTGATTCGGGGCGGCGCGGACGTGCAGTCGCCGTGGGTGCGCTCGGCCAGGAACCCGGCCGGCGTGGTGCGTGCCGCCGTGCTGGCGGAGAGGCCCACGAACGCGCCGGGCAGGCGGGGGTCGGCGGCCCAGCGGCGGGGTTGCGGCGACATCACCAGCGCCGGTTCGGGATCACCGTCGGCACCGTACTGACCGGCCCAGGTGGCACCCGTGGCGGACCAGCCGGGCGGCAACGCCACTGTCAACGGCCCGGCCGTGTACGTGCCGATGACTGGCCGAGCAGACCCGACGCCACCTGCCTCGGCGCCCACCGCACCCACCGCGGCGACGGCCACCACGGCGGCCCCGGCCAGCCGCAACCGGCGGCGCGCCCTCACCCGGGGTGACGGCTGTCGCCGCACGGGACCGGCCGCCGCAGCCGGGGCGCTCGCGCGGACCAACGCGGCGTGCACCGTCGCGGCGTCGGGGTAACGGTCGGCCGGGCGGTGGGCGGTGGCCCGGGCGAGCACCGCCGCGACCGCCGGAGGCACGCCGTCCCGGAGTCGGATCTCCGGGGCCCGCCGAGGCGGCTCGGGCCGGGTCGGGTTCGCGCTCGACGGGTCGGCGGCCAGCAACCGGAGGCCGAGCCGGCCGAGCCCGTACACGTCGGCGCGGGTGTCGACCACCGCGCCGGGATCGTCCTGCTCGGGGGCCATGTAGCCCGGGGTGCCGGCCCGAGCGGTCAGCCCGGAGGCGGCGGCGAGCGCCTTGGCGAGGCCGAGGTCGGCGATCAGCACCTGTTCCGCGCCGCCGTGGCCGGCGGTGCGGAACAGGATGTTGCCCGGGGTGAGGTCACGGTGCACGACGCCGTGGCGGTGCAGCACGGCGACCCCGGCGCAGACTTCGCCGAGCAGCCACAACGCGGTCGGCGCGGGGATCTCGCCAGTGGCCAAGCGGTCCCGCAGGCTGCCCCCGTCCGCCCAGGCCAGGACCGCGTACGGGCGGCCGTCGGGCAGCTCACCGACGGCGTGCACCCGGACCAGCCGCTCGTGCTCCAACCGGCGCAGCAACCGGGCCTCGTCGAGGAAGCGTTCCCGCACCCGCAGGTCGTGGCTCCAGTTCTCGGCCAGCACCTTGATCGCCACGTGCGCGTCCAGCGCCCGGTCGTAGCCCAGCCAGACCATCGCGAACGAACCGACGCCGAGCAGTCGCTCGACGGCGTAGGGCCCGATCAGCAGTGGAGCCGTCACCGTCTCACCCCCGGCCAGCACGGTCGGTCGGCGTCCCTCTGCACAGTAGACCCGGCCGGTCGGAATCCCGACGAACCGTTGGCCCTGGCGCGGTGACTAACAGGGCAGGAGACCCATCACCGAAGGAGCCACAATGAACCGTCCCGCGATCCTCCTCACCACCGCCGCGTTGGCGCTCGGCACGCTCGTCCCGGCGACCGTCGCCGGCCCCGCGGCGGCAGCACCCCTGCCCGGCGGCACCGCGCCCGCCTCGGCCCGTGGTCCGCTCGTCGCCGCCGCCGGGCACACCCACCCGCAGGTGCTCGGCGTTGGTGGCGTCGGTGTGTACCGCATCGGTGCCAGCCTGGCGTCGCTCACCACGAACGGACACATCGACTGGACCGTGCCGACCTGCGGCGGGGTGGTGCACGCCGGCGCGACCGGTTCCTGGGCGGGCGTGATCCTGCTGGCCTTCCGCGACGGACGACTGGTGGAGGTCGGTACGGCCACCGCGCCGCCGCGGTCCCCCGCCGGTGCCACTGTCGGCATGTCCTTCGACGAGCTGGAGGCGATCTACGGCTGGCGGGGGTCGCTGATCCGCAACGACGCGGGGGACGCCGAGGCGTACCTGGTCCGGGCGGGCTCGCGGGTGGAGCTGTTCACCGGGCACCCGATCCGGCCGGGGGTCGGCTACTTCCAGGTCGGCCCGGCCAGCTTCGTCGAGCGCAACTTCCGGCAGGGCGTGTCCTGCTGACTTTTCCCAGGTACGGGGCGTCCGGTGTCGACCGGGCGCCCCGTACGTCGTATCGGCCCGAAGGGGAGGCTGGGCGGACACGATGATGTCGGGCTAGACAACAGTGTGTGCCACACAGTATGGTGTGACACATGGTTAGCGAGGACGTTCTACGGACGCACCTACAGGAGTTGCGTCGAGGCACCGTCGTGGTGGCCAGCCTGGTCGCGCTACGCCGACCGGACTACGGCTACGCACTGCTGCAACGGCTCAGCGACCACGGCTTCCCGGTCGACGCCAACACCCTCTACCCGCTGCTGCGCCGCCTGGAGGACCAGGGGCTGCTGACCAGCGAGTGGAACACCGAAGAGAGCCGACCGCGCAAGTTCTACCGGACCAGCGACGAGGGCGAGTCGATGCTGAACCGGCTCCTCGACGACCTCGCCGCCGTACAGACCTCCATCACCGGGCTGATCCAAGGAGTGGACCGATGAACACCCTGACCGACCGCTACCTCGCCGCCACCCTGCGATCGGTGCCCACCCAGCGCCGCGACGAGATCGCCAACGAGCTGCGGGCCTCCATCGACGACATGATCGAGGGCCGGACCGATGGAGGGCAGGACGCGACCACCGCCGAGCGGGAGGTGCTCACCGAGCTGGGCAACCCGGACGTGCTGGCCGCCCGGTACGCCGACCGCCGGTTGCAGCTCATCGGCCCGACCTACTACCTGCTCTGGCTGCGCCTGCTGAAGCTGCTACTCAGCTTCATCCCGGCGCTCGTCGGCACGATCGTCACAGTGGTCGAGGCGGCCGAAGGAAAGGGTTTCGGGGCCATCGGGCCAGGCATCGTCGCGGCCATGCAGGTGGCCGTGCAGATCACCTTCTGGCTCACAGTGACCTTCGCCATCATCGAGCGCACCCAGACGGCCGTGGACGTGCCGGAGTGGACGGTGGACCAGCTGCCCGACGCACCGGTGCGACGAGGCATCCCCCTCGCCGACACCATCGCATCGGTGATCATGCTGGTGCTGACCATCGCGTACCTGCCGTTCCAGCACTACCACTCCTGGGTGCGTGGCACCGACGGCGAGAACATCCCGATCCTCGACCCGGCGCTCTGGTCGTTCTGGCTCCCGGCGCTGATCGTGGTGCTGGCGCTCAGCGTGATCTTCGAAGTCGTCAAGTACCGGATCGACCGCTGGACCTGGGCCCTGTTCGGCATGAAGGCGCTGCTCAACCTGGCCTTCTCGGTGCCGCTGGCGTGGCTGGCGCTCTCCGACCGACTGCTCAACCCGGCCCTCGGCGAGCGGCTCAGCTGGCTGGCGGAGGCAGACAACCGGAACTCCCTCGGCCTGGCCATCGCTGTGGGCGCCGCCGCGATCGTCGTCTGGGACCTGGTCGACACCGCTCGGAAGACCCGCCAGCAGACGACCGCGTGAGCGCACCAGAGTAGGCGCGACGACCATTTCCACGGCCGCCGCGGCGTGACCGGCGTCGGCCAGATCGAGGACGGATCGCCTGTC
>NZ_JBEZGJ010000203.1:0-11559 GCF_040649965.1 Micromonospora sp. NPDC048843 | reverse complement strand
GTGACAAGGCCCTCGAAACCGAAGTGGTACGGCAACCACACCTGGTGGATGATCCGACCGTCCACCCGCAGCGGGGTGAGCCGATCGGTCACCAGCACCTTCGCCTCGATAGCCGCACGGGCGGTGACCAGGTGCGCCCAACCCAGGTGGGTGAGACCACGTTCGGCGGCCAACTCCGGGGACACCTCCACGAACATCTCCGGCTGCAACTCGGCCAGCGGCGACACCGTCCGGCTCATCCCGCCGGCGGTGTGGTGCTCGGTGAGCCGGCTGACAGTGAACACGTACGGGAACACCTGGCTGTACGGTTCCGGCGGGCTCGGGTTGAGCGTGTTGATCGGGTGGGTGTAGACCTTGCGGGTCGGGTTGGCCTGCTGTCGGTAGAGCGGGTTGCGTACCGGCGACTCGACCGGCTCGTAGTGGGTGGGCATCGGTCCGTCGAGCACGCCGGTGGGCGCGTAGAGCCAGCCTTTACCGTCGCCCTGAAGGATGAACGGGTCGTCGCCGGCAATGCCCGCCACACCCGAGGCGTCGTGCGCCGGTCGGTACGACGGCGGTTTGGTCTTTTCGAAGTCCGGCACGTCGTAGCCGGTCCACTCGCTCTTGTCCGCGTCCCACCAGACGTAGCGTTTGCGCTCACTCCACGGGTTGCCGTCCGGGTCGGCGGAGGCACGGTTGTAGAGGATGCGCCGGTTCGCCGGCCACGCCCAACCCCACTCCGGTGCCACCAGGGACTGCTCCGAGCCGGGTTTGCGGCGGGCCGCCTGGTTGACGCCGTCGGCGTACACCCCGGTGTAGATCCAGCAACCGCCGACGGTGGAGCCGTCGTCCTTCATCTCGGTGAACGACGCCAGCGGCCGGCCGGTGGCCACGTCGTACCCGTTGATCTCGCGCAGCACCGCCTCGGCGCTCGGCTCGACGGTCGGGCCGTGCGTGGGGTAGTCCCAGGCGAGGTCGAGCAGCGCACGGTCGCGCGGCTTCGTCGACGTCGCCAACCGTTCCCGGATGACGCGACCGAGGTGGTAGAAGAACCACAGCTCGGAGCGGGCGTCGCCTGGCGGCTCGACGGCCTTCTCCCGCCACTGCAACAGGCGCTGCGTCTGGGTGAAGGTGCCCTCCTTCTCCACGTGGGAGGCGGCGGGCAGGAAGAACACCTCGGTGCGGCACCGCTCGGGCGCGATCTCGCCGGTCTCGATCTCCGGTGCGTTCTGCCAGAACGTGGCGCTCTCGATCATGAACAGGTCCCGGACCACCAACCAGTCGAGGTTGGCCATCCCGAGCCGCTGCGCCCGGCCGTGCGCCGAACCGACCGCCGGGTTCTGCCCGAGCAGGAAATAGCCCTTGATCTTGCCGTCGATCATGTCGAGCACCTGCTGATAGGTGCCGTGGTCGCCGGTCATCCGCGGCATGTACCCGTAGCAGTAGTCGTTGTCGGCGGTGGCCGCGTCGCCCCAGTACGCCTTGAGCAGGTTGACGCCGTAGGTGCGGGCGTTGCCCCAGAAGCCCTTCTGCCCGGGATGCGCGATGCTGTCCACCCACGTGTCCAGGGTCGGGTGGTTGGCGTGGTGCGGCATCGGCAGGTAACCCGGAAGCAGGTTGAACAGCGTCGGGATGTCGGTGGACCCCTGGATGCTGGCGTGCCCGCGCAGCGCCATCACCCCGCCACCCGGGCGGCCCACGTTGCCCAGCAGGAGCTGGATGATCGCGCCGGTGCGGATGTACTGCACGCCGACGCTGTGCTGCGTCCAGCCCACCGAGTAGACGAGCATGCCGGTCCGGTCCCGGCCGGAGTTCTCCGTCCACGCCTGGGCCAGTTCGAGGAACTTCTCCTGCGGGATCCCGCAGACCCGCTCCACCATCTCCGGGGTGTAGCGGGCGAAGTGCCGCTTGAGGATCTGGTAGACGCAGCGCGGGTGCTGCAACGTCTCGTCACGTTCGGTCTCGCCGCCGACGGGCGCGCCGTGCGACTCGTTCTCCAGCCCCGCCGCCGTCTCCCGCTGTGTCTCGCTGTCGCGGGTCGTCTGGTTCTGCGAGTGGCCCTCGTACCGCCAACTGGCCTGGTCGTAGGTGGCGTTGTCGTCGTTGAAGCCGGAGAACAGGCCGTGCATGTCCTCGGTGTCGGCGTACTCCTCGGTCACGATGGTCGCGGCGTTGGTGTATGCGACGACGTACTCCCGGAAGTCCAGCTCGTTGTCGAGGATGTAGCGCACCACCCCACCGAGCAGCGCGATGTCGGTGCCCGCCCGGATCGGCAGGTACGAGTCAGCCAGCGCGCTGGTGCGGGTGAACCGCGGGTCGACGTGGAAGACCTTCGCACCCTTGCGCTTGGCCTCCATCACCCACTGGAAACCCACCGGGTGCGCCTCGGCCATGTTCGAACCCTGGATGACGATGACGTCGGAGTTCGACAGGTCCTGCTGGTACTGGGTGGCGCCGCCACGCCCGAAGCTGGTCCCCAGACCGGGGACGGTGGAGGAGTGTCAAATGCGGGCCTGGTTCTCGATCTGGAGCGCCCCCATAGCGGTGAACAACTTCTTGATGAGGTAGTTCTCCTCGTTGTCCAGCGTCGCCCCACCCAGACTGGAGATACCCAGCGTCCGGTTGAGCGGTCGACCCTCGGCGTCGACGTCCTCCCAGGTCTCGTCCCGGGCGGCCAGGACCCGATCGGCGATCATGTTCAACGCCGTGTCGAGGTCGAGGTCCTCCCACTCGGTGCCGTACGGCCGGCGGTAGCGGACCGTTGTCTGCCGCAGCGGACTGGTGACCAGGCTCTTGCTCGCCGAACCCTTCGGACACAGCCGACCCCGCGAGATCGGACTGTCCGGATCACCCTCGATCTGACTGACCTGCCCGTCCTTCACGAACACCCGCTGACCACAACCCACGGCGCAGTACGGGCACACGGACCGGGCCATCGAATCGGCGGTATCGGTACGGGCGGTGAGCGCGCGGGACCCGTCGGACTTCGCCGCGGCACCCCGGCCCAGCGGGTCCGTGCCGGTGAGCTGGCGGTAGACCGGCCAACCCTCGAACCAGCTGCGCACCCCCATCGCCGCACCTTCCCGACCAATGCCGCCAAATATGAACACTCTGACGTTAGTTGAGGTGCCGGCCCGGTCGCAGCGGGATCACGAACAGTCATGCCTCTCCCAGCCCTTTGGTGCGGGCCGGGAGAGGCATGACGTACGGCGCTGGTCAGTGCGGTTGCAGCTGGCCGATGTGCTGGTCGCTGAAGGTCCGGTAGCGGCGCAGCTCCCAGAACAACCAGCCGATGCTGATGATCGCCAACACGACGAAGACCAGCGAACCGGAGAACGTGTCCCAGAGGGTGTGCAGGACGACGACACCCACGAACGTGCCGATGAACCCGAAGAGCCGAGCGACGCTCGGGCTCGCCAGCAACGCCCACAGCGCGCCGGCGGTCAGCCCGGTCCAGGCGGTGTGGCCGGCGGGCGCCGTCAGGCCCCGGATGAAGAGCGTCTGCTCCACAGCGCCGATGTTGCCCTGCGAACTCAGCAGCGCGCTGAAGGCGTAGCCCATCGTCTCCAGCGCGGCGAACCCCATGCCGGCGGCGATGCCGATGATCAGCCCGTCGGAGGGCACCCGGCGACGACGCTGGGCCACCACCGTGAACAGCAGCACCACCGGGACGATCAGCTTCGCCGACTCCTCGATCAACGCGACGAACAGCATCGGCAGGGTGCCGAGGCCGCGCAGGGTGTCGTACTCCAGGGTGCCGGCGACCACAGTGCCGATCACACCGCCGAAGAACGCCGACGTCACCAACACCGACGCCGGCACCTGCCACCGGCCGGTCCGGGCCTGCGCGAATGTCAGGAAGGTCAACGGCACCAACGTCGCCCCGAGCAGGATCAACGCCGGTACGAAGTTCGGATTCTTGGTGCTGACCAGGGTCCGCAGCACCGCCAGATAAAGGATCAGCCCGATGAGGAGCACCCCGACCCACGCCCAACGGCGCCAACGATCACCCATACCGCGCAGTCTGGCGGATCAAGGTTACGAAGACCAGCCACGGCGCTGAGATCCTGACGACCCCGCGCGTGCGCGCCACCGGTCGCAAGCCACCAGACGCAGCCTCAAGCCGGATCTTTGGTCAGGCGGTTCAGGATGGTCCGCTGGGATCTTGATTTGGTGGTCTTGTCGTACCGGGTTTCTACGATGTGCCGATGACGCGATTCGTGCAGCAGCCCGACTACGAGGGTGCGGAGTTCATCGACCTGTCAATGGCCAGCGCAACCTTCCGCGAGGTGGATCTCAGCGGCGCCCGGATGCGTGGCGTGCTGCTGTTGAACGCCGACATCGACGGGGCGATCGACGGCCTGCGCGTCAACGCCGTGGAGGTCATGCCATTGATCGAGGCCGAGCTGGATCGCCTGCACCCCGAACGGCTTCGACTGCAGCCAACCACACCCGAGACGATGCGCGATGCGGTGGATGTCATCGAGGAGCTGTGGCAAGCGACGCTGCGACGCGCAAGCGTGCTGCCAGAGGAAGCCGTCCACAGATCAGTGAACGACGAATGGTCGCTCGCCCAAACCCTGCGCCACACGATCTTCGTCGTGGACGCCTGGTATGGCCACGCGGCGGCCCTTCGCCCGAACCCGTTCCATCCGATCGGCGTACCCGCATCGTTCACCACCAACGGCACCGAGTTCGGCATCGACGAGTCGGCCGCGCCCACCCTCGGCGAGATCCTCGCCGTGCGCGCCGAGCGGATCGCCGATCTGCGCGCATATCTGGCGCAGGTCACGCAGGAGGAGCTGGACCGCGTGCGGGGGCCGAACACCGTGATCGGCTGCCCGCCGCCCGCCGAACGTACGGCGGTCAAGTGCCTGCAAGTCATCTTCAGCGACCAGTGGGCGCACGTGCAGTTCGCCGACCGCGACCTGGCCATCCTGGAACAGGAGTATGCGTGATGCTCCGGGAGGTCCACTGCTACACCGTCCGCGTACTCGTTTGATAGGCCAAACGCACAATTCGCCGGTGGTGTTGATGTGGTAGGTGTGACACGTCGCGACGACTGGGTGATGGTCGGCGTCGCGATCGACGAGAGTGACGCCGAGCAGCATCTCCTACTCTCCACCCGCACGCTGCGCCCGCAGACCGTGATGGATTACGGCATCGGCATGCCGCAGAACTCGATTCGGTCCGCCGGCGGACACGGACGGTGGTTGACGTACGACGCCTGCCTCGGGGTGGTCCGCCTCTGGCAGTTACGCGAGCCGCACACGGATGAGGTCGAGGGCCAGCTCGCACTGCTGTAGGCGGGCGATCCCGCGTACAGGGGGAACGGTCACGTGGGGGGAGCAGGTTGGGCAGGGCCGCCCGGCTGCGGTCGGCGATCCCACAGCACCAGGCCGGCGAGCAGCATCGCGACCCCCAGACCGACCATCGCCAACCCCACCGCCGTACGCATCCCCCCGTCCAGGTGGCCCGCCACGATCCACCCGCTGTCGATTCCGAACACCAGCGGCATCAATCCCTGCGGGATCACCGGGATCCACCCGACCGTCAGCAGCCCCAGCGCCCACGCGGTGGACCTGTTCTCCCGATACCACTGCGCGTCCCAGGTCAGCGGGAGCACCGTCTCCGGGGGTCGGCTCCGCTGACCGGCCGCGGCGAGCACCGTCGTGCCGCGCCGGGCGAACCGCTCGTCGGCCAGCCACACGCCACCCCACCAGGCGGCGGCGCCTCCGAGCAGTCCGACCAGCGGCAACAGCGGTGCCGCCTCCGGCGGACCCCAGATCATCAGGCCGAGCACCGGCGCGGCGGCGAGCAGCCCAGCCGCTGTGGCGACCAGCACGCTGACGATGTCTGTCGGGTTGTCGGCCGCGGTCGGATGCCGCGGGTCGGCCACCGGGCGTACGCGCAGCAGCGACACCCACACCGGCACCGACGCTCCCGCGCCGAGCAGGGCCGGCAGGGTGGAGAGCGCTGCCAGGGGGTCGACGTCGGGCGCGAGGAGGACACCGGCGACTGCGAGCAGCACGCCGATCGGGGTGACCAGCACCAGCCAGGCCAGGGCCCGACCCCGGACCTCGGCCCGTTCGCCGCCGGGCGTGGTGAGCGGCATCCACAACGCGGTGCCGTCCAGCCCCACCAGCCCGGCCGACATCGCCGCCGCGCCGAGCACGGCGAGCGGCCCGGCCCACGGCAGCAGCAGGTCCACGTCGGACAGCAGCGGCAGCCCGGCGAGCAGCGCCCCGTACACCACAGCGAACGCCAGATACTGCAACCGCAACGGATGCCGCATCCAGGCCCGCAGCTCACGGCCGACGACCGCCCGCGTCGCCGCCGGCACCCACCCCAGCCACTCGCGCTCAGCCGCGGCCGGTGACGCCGCCGTGGTCCGGCGCGGCCGGAACGGCACGCCGGCGGTGATCACCCTGCGGACAAGCATGATGTACGCGGCGGCGCAGAGCGCCACGATGCCCACCAGGGTCGCCATCAGGCGCACCCCTTGCCCGGTTGGCCCGGTCACGGCGGAGACCGGCCAGGCGCTCGGCACGTACGCCATGGCCCGGACCACCTCCTCCGGCGCTGCGACGAGCAGTACCGACACCCACGGGAAGACCGCCCAGAGCGACCCGGCGACACCCATCGCCGTACCGGTGAAGACGCCGGTGAGCAGTGCCCCGGCCGGGCCGCCGGCGTGGCCGACGACCTCCAGCGCGATGGCCGAGCCGATCAGCCCGAGCAGCCAGAGCAGCAGCGCGCCGCCGGCGCTGACGAGGACCGCGACGGTGCCGTACCGGGCGGCGTGCACCGGCAGCGCGGCGAGTGCCACCAGCGACACGGCCGGGCCGATGCCGATCGCCGACGCGGCGAGCAGACCGATCGCGGCCGGCACCCCGCCGATCGGCTCCAACCGCAGGTGGGCCGGGCGGACCCGGCCGCGACCTCCGCCGAGCAGCAGCGGCAACACGATCCAACCCAGGACCCACGCCCCGGCCAGCAGGCCGAGGGTGTGCTGGTCGCCGCGGAGCGCGTACCGGATCAACCAGGCGGCGGCGAGCAGACCGACCAGGCCGGCCACAGTAGGCCCGGGGTGCTCGCGTAGCGAGCGACGCAGCATCGTCGCGCGCATCCGGGCCGGTACCGCGATCGCGCCGAGGGTGCCGCCCAGCCGGCCGGGGGCGGTCAGTTCGGCGCTCATCGTGCCCCGGTCAGCCAGTCCAGACCGGCGCTGCCGGAGGCTTCGGCGCCGACCAACTCGACGAACCGGTCCTCCAGGCTGCCGCCGGCGGCGACCTCGGCGACCGACCCGGCGGCGACCACCCGGCCCTGATGGATCACTGTGACCTCGTCGCACATCTGCTCGACGAGCAGCATCGAGTGGGTGGACAGCACGCAGGTGCCGCCGCCGGCCACGAACCGGCGCAGCACCCGGCGGATGGTGGCCGCGGACACCGGGTCGACCGCCTCGAACGGTTCGTCGAGCACGAGCAGCCGAGGCCCGTGCAGCAGCGCCTGGGCGAGGCCGAGCTTCTTGCGGGTGCCGGTGGAGCAGTCGGCCAGCGGGGTGCCAGCGCCCTTGGCGAGGCCGAGCACGTCGATCAGTTCGGCGGCACGGTCGGTGGCCGTGGCCCGGGGCAGCCCGCGCAGGCCGGCGCTGTAGCGCAGCAGTTCGGCGCCGGTGAGGCGTTCGGGGAAGTCGAGGCCGTCGGGCAGCACGCCGGTCAGCGCGCGGGTCTGGCCGCGCTCGCGCAGCGCGTCGTGGCCGAGGATCCGGATCTGCCCGGAGTCCGGGGTGACCAGGCCGACGGCCATCCCGATGGTGGTGGACTTGCCGGCGCCGTTGGGCCCGACAATGCCGTGGAAGGTGCCGGGGTGGACGGTCAGATCGATGCCGTCCACCGCGCGATGCGCCGCGAAGGTCTTGACCAGGCCACGGATCTCGAGTGCCGGGGGGATCACGCGCAGAGCATAGGTGACCTTGTCAGGCGACGTGGCCCGTAACTCCACAGTCGATGGCACGGCCGGACGATCAGGCGACGTGCACCAGTCGAAAGCGTTCGATCACGACCTGGGTGTCGTCGTCCACTGTGAAGCCGGGGTCGCCCAGCTCCGCGCGTACCTCGGCACTGTGCCAGAAGGTCTCGTGCCCCGCACGCCACTGCGCCACCGACTCGTCGCCCTCCCCCTCGGCCAGGGCGTGTGGCAGGTCGACCTCGGCGAGCCGGACCACCCGTACGTAGGTCAGCTCGATGGCCGCGACCCGGCGGCCGGCGGAGTCCACCACGGCGGACAGTTGACCAACCTCGGGCAGCGGCTCGTTCGCGCACTCGTACCCGACCAGCAGGCCGGTCGTCGACGTCTTCGCCCCGGACAGGATCGCGCCCACGAGCTTGTCCCGCAGTGGCCCGGGAAACGCGAACTCGGCCAGCGGAAGATCGTCGAGGTCCATCCGCGGAGGGTACCCGGATGATCGGAAAGGCCACGTCAGGTCAGGTGTGGTGGATCGGGGTCGCCAGGTCGCTGAGCGGGCGACCCGAGCCGCCCCAGGTCTGAGCGGTGATCTCGGCGGCGATCGCCACGGCCGTCTCCTCCGGTGTCCGCGCGCCCAGGTCCAGCCCGATCGGCGAGCAGAGTCGGGCCAACGCGCTCTCCGGGACACCCGCCTCGCGCAGCCGGCGCATCCGATCGTCGTGGGCACGCCGACTGCCCATCGCGCCGATGTAACGGGCGGGCGTGGCGAGGGCGACCCGGAGCAGCGGCACGTCGAACTTGGGGTCGTGGGTCAGGACGCAGAGCACGGTGCGGTCGTCGACAATCGTCGACTCCAGGTACGCGTGCGGCCAGCGGACGACGAGGTCGTCGACGTCCGGGAAACGCGCTCGGGTGGCGAACACCGGGCGGGCGTCGCAGACAGTGACGTGGTAGCCGAGGAACTTACCGATCCGGGCCATCGCGGCGGCGAAGTCGATCGCACCGAAGATGATCATCCGGGGTGGTGGCACGTACGACTGGACGAACACGGCCACCTCGTCGCCGCGCTGCTGCCCCTGCCGGCCCAGGTGGATCGTGCCGGTGACGCCGAGGGTGAGCATCCCGGTCGCCTGCCGGGCCGCCGCGTCGTCCAGGTCGGGTGCGCCGAGGCTGCCCGCCACCCGGTCGGGCCAGATCACCAGTTGGGCGTTCTCGACCGATGCGGTGGCGACCGGACGGCCGTCGCGGATCGCGGCGAGGACCTCGTCGAACTCGGTCATCGCGACGCTCGGTTGCACAAGGACCTGGATGGTGCCACCGCAGGTCAGCCCGACGTCCAGCGCGTCGTCGTCGCTGATGCCGAAGGTCTGGGTGTGCGCTGCGCCGGTCTGGATCGCGGTCCGGCAGATCTCGTAGACAGCGCCCTCGACGCAGCCGCCGGAGATGCTGCCCACCACGTCGCCGTGCGCCGAGACGGCCATCGCAGCGCCAGGTTGCCGGGGCGCGGACTTCCAGGTCCGCGCGACTGTCGCGACGGCGAACGCGACGCCCGCGGCACGCCAGCCGGCCAGCCCGTCGACGATGTCCCGCATGGCCGCACGATCCGCGAGCCCCGGCGGCACCGTCAACGGCGACCTAAGCAGTTGCTTAGGTCGCCGTTGACTTTGACCACCGGCGGGCAGAGATTTTGCCGGACTGCGGAGGTGCGACATGCAGGTGCCGGCACCGTTCGAGTACGAGCGAGCCACCAGTGTGGACCATGCGATCAGCCTGCTGGAGCGGCTGGGCGGGACAGCCCGCCTGATCGCCGGCGGGCACAGCCTGTTGCCGATGATGAAGCTCCGGCTGGCCAACTTCGACTATCTGATCGACATCAACGACCTGCACGGCGAGTTGGGTTACGTCGAGGCAGGCCCCGACGAGGTCCGCATCGGTGCGCTGACCCGGCATCGGGAACTCCTCGAGTCCCCAGTGCTGGCGGCGGCGTTTCCGATCTTCGCCGACGCCGAACGGGTGATCGCCGACCCGGTGGTGCGCAACCGGGGCACGCTGGGCGGCTCGTTGTGCCAGGCCGACCCGTCCGAGGATCTGTCGGCGGTCTGCACGACGCTGGACGCGCGGTGCGTGATCCGTGGTCCGGGCGGCGCGGGGCGGGTCGTGTCGATGGAGGAGTTCCACGTCGGGCCGTACGAGACGGCCGTCGCGGACGACGAGATCCTGGTCGAGATCCGGCTACCGGTACGGCCCGGCTGCGGCAGCGCGTACGCCAAGGTGGAGCGCCGGGCCGGCGACTGGGCCGTGGTGTCGGCCGGCGCTGCGGTGTGGCTCGACGGCGGCGCGATAGTCGACGCCCGGGTCGGGCTCGCGGCGGTCGGCCCCAACACCACCGGCATCCCGGCGATCTCGGCGGCGCTGCGCGGGCAGGAACCCTCGGAGAGCCTCTACGAGCAGGCCGGGGCGATCGCGGCGGACAGCTGCGACCCGGTGACCGACCAGCGCGGCAGCGCGGACTACAAGCGGCATCTGGCCGCCGAGCTGACCCAGCGGACCCTGCGCCGGGCCGTCGAACGGGCGAGGAGCTGAGCATGCAGGTCACCATGACCGTCAACGACGTCGAGGTCACCCGGGAGATCGAGGCCCGGCTGCTGCTGGTGCACTTCCTGCGCGACGTGCTGGGTCTGACCGGCACGCACTGGGGCTGCGACACCAGCAACTGCGGCACCTGCGTGGTCTGGCTCGACGGCGAGCCGGTGAAGTCGTGCACGGTGCTCGCGGCGATGGCCGGCGGCCACCAGGTACGTACCGTCGAGGGCCTCGCCAAGGGCGCCGAACTGGACCCGATCCAGCAGGGGTTCATGCAGTGCCACGGTCTGCAGTGCGGGTTCTGCACGCCGGGGATGATGATGACCGCGCGGGCGCTGCTCGACCGCAACCCCGACCCGAGCGAGACGGAGATCCGGGAGGCGATCTCGGGTCAGATCTGCCGGTGCACTGGTTACGCCACCATCGTGCGCTCGGTCCGCTGGGCCGCCGTGGCCGAGGCGCAGGCCGCGGCCGAGGTCACCGAGACCACCGAATCGTCAGAGGCCGGCGAGATCGACAACGCCGGCCAGCCCGCGGAGGCCGTCGCATGACCACTGTGCACGAGCGCGTGGACACGTTCCACGACAACGACCAGAAGCCCGTCGGGTACGGCCGGATGCTGCGCAAGGAGGACCCGCGCTTCCTGCGTGGGCGTGGCCGCTACGTCGACGACGTCCAACTGCCCGGCATGCTGCACCTCGCGATCCTCCGGTCGCCGGTGGCGCACGCCCGGATCCTCAGCATCGACACGAGCGCCGCCGAGGCGTCGCCCGGGGTGAAGGCGGTGGTGACCGGGGCGATGCTGGCGCAGCAGAACCTGGCCTGGATGCCGACGCTCTCCAACGACGTGCAGGCCGTGCTCGCCACCGACAAGGTGCGGTTCCAGGGCCAGGAGGTGGCGTTCGTCGTCGCCGAGGACCGGTACTCGGCGCGTGACGCGCTGGAGCTGATCGACGTCGAGTACGACGTCCTCGACCCGGTGATCGACGCGCGTCGGGCGTTGGAGTCGGACGCGCCGCTGATCCG